>DASQFG010000183.1:0-9198 GCA_035633315.1 Nakamurella sp.
CCGGCCGCCGACGGCAGCGCCGCCCGCGGGTCGGTGCCGTCCTTCCGCACCCCGGAGCGTGCGGTAGCCGCGTTGGCCCACGCGGTGCGGTACGGCTCGTGGCTGACCAGACCGGCCGGGACGATCCCCGACCTGCCGGGAATCGACACCGACGCGGCCCGGGCGCTGCTATCCCGGCTGCGTGATCCGGGCGATCCACCGCGGGCCCTGACCGATGCCGAACTCAGCAGACTGCTCGATAGCTACGGGATCTCCTGGGGATACCAGTTGATCGGCAGCGTCGACGAGGCGGTGACGGCCGCCGCCGCCATCGGGTACCCGGTGGCCCTGAAGTCGGTCGACAACGCGTTGCGGCACCGGATCGACCAGTGCGGGGTGCGGCTCGGCCTGACCAACGCCGAGCAGGTGATGGCCGCCTACGCCGACCTGTGCCCGATCACCGGCCCGGCGCTGCAGGTCCAGGCGATGGTGCCGCCCGACTGCGCCGACGTGTCCACCGTCTTCACCATCAGCGCCGACCCGTCCTTCGGCGTGCTGGTCTCGTTCGGGATCGGCGGGGTGGCGACCGAGTTGCTCGACGACCGGGCCTACCGGGCGGTGCCGCTGACCGACGTCGACGCCTGGGAGCTCATCTCGGCGCCGCGCGCCGCACCGTTGCTGGACGGCTACTGGGGCGCGCGGGTGGTCGCTCGCGAACCCCTGATCGACCTGGCACTGCGGCTCTCGACCCTCGCGGACGATCTCCCGGAGGTGACCGCCCTGGAGTTGCGTCCGGTGCTGGCCGGGCCGGCCGGTGTGGCGGTGACCAGCGGCGCCGCCCGGATCGGCCCGGTAATGGTGCAACCGCACGTCAAGCGTCGGCTGCACTGAGGGTGGATGGCACTGCCCTTCGCGTGCTGAGGGCGGCGGTCAGGCAGTCACCCGGCCGTTCGCGGCGCCCCACGTGCCGACGGGGCATGCTCCACGGGTGTTGGCTCCCGCCGGGCGCCTCATCAGATGCTCCCGTCGACTGACCGCGACCGGCCACTGCTGACCGGCCGTGAACCAGCGGGTTGCAGGATCGCCCACCCCCGCGGGCCGACCGCGTGGTCCGGGCCACTGGCGTCATCGCTGGCCACCAGCACCTCCGCCGCCCCTTCGAGCTCGAACCGGTAGGCCTCGTCGGCGGCGTTCAGCAGCACCTGGATCCGCTCGCCGTCTGCGCCCCGGACCTCATAGGCGAACTGATCGTTGGTCACCTCGATGGCCTCGGTCCGCGCCGTCCCCAGCCACGGCAGCCGGCGGCGCATCCCGATCAGACCCTGGTGCAGGCGGTAGGTCGGCCGACCTG
Source organism: Nakamurella sp. (assembly GCA_035633315.1). Classification (GTDB taxonomy): domain Bacteria; phylum Actinomycetota; class Actinomycetes; order Mycobacteriales; family Nakamurellaceae; genus Nakamurella. The sequence goes on from DASQFG010000183.1 coordinate 1,331, forward strand.
CCTGATCAAGGTCCTCAGGGCGCGCCGGGAAGTCCGGGCGCACCTCGTCGTCGCCGCCCTCCCGCTCTTCCTTGACGCCACGGAAAGCCTGCTCGTCGCCGTAGTACACGCTCGGAATACCCGGAACGGTGAACAACACCACCAACGCGTGGCCGAGCAGCGCGACGTCGTCCAAGCCACTGGCGATCCGGGTCACGTCGTGATTGCCGACGAACGTCAGTGGGTTGAAGTCATCACAGAAGGTGTTGTGCCGCTTGAGGTTCCAGGCCAGCTCGTGGAAGTTCAGATCATTGAGCGAACTCCAGATGGACTTCCACAGCTCGTACTGGGTGACGGAATCCAGGGCGCCCTGGTGCACCCAGTCCGGGTAGTCGCCGTGGATGACCTCGCCGACGAACCAGGAGTCGGGATGGGACTTCCTCGCCCGGGGAAGCACGGTGTGCCAGAACTCCAGCGGGACCGCGTAGGCCGCGTCCAGCCGCCAGCCGTCGACCCCACGATCGAGCCAGTGACCCAGGGCGTTCTCCACGAGGTCGATGACCTGCGGGCACTGGTGATTGAGCACCACCAGGGCGTCGTGCCCCTCGAAATTCCGGTAGCCGAAGCCGTCGGGTCCCTCGCCGTCCCAGTCGATGTGGAACCACGACGCAAAGGGCGATTTCTCCCTGTTGGCCAGCACGTCCCGGAACGCCGGGAAGGACCGCCCCACGTGGTTGAACACCCCGTCGAACAGCACCCTGATGCCCCGGCGGTGGCAGGCGTCCACCAGCCAGTCGACGTCACCGTCGTCACCCAGCCGGGGGTCGATGCGCAGATAGTCGACGACGTCGTAGCCGTGGGTTTCCGAGGCGAAGATCGGGTTGAGCGCCAACCCGTTGCAGCCCAACTCGATCAGGTAGTCCAGCCACGGCTCGAGCGAGCGCAGCCGATGACGGACGTCCGCGTCCGCGGGCAGCGCGGTCGGCTCCGCACCCAGGAAACCGAACGGGTAGACCTGCCACCAGATCGCCCTGGCGGGCCAGTCGGACATGATGACCTCGCGTCTCCCGGCGGGCCGAGAGCCCGGCCATCCGGACCGCGCCGCGCGTGTTCCCACCGATCGAGTCCTGATGCTGCCAGGTTCGGCGGGCTATCGTCAGAAGGATCACCCGAGAAAACGGTGGCTTCTGCATCCGCGGGGGGCGGGGATCGCGTAGCTACATGGTCGACCCACAATCGTCGACCCCCAATCGTCGACCCCCAATCGTCGACCCCCATCGTCCCCCAAGTCGACCACAGCGTCGAGAGGTCACGACGTCGAGGTGCTCCCAGGACCTCGTTTGGCGGGACGTGACAGCGCGAACAGCCCGGTACCTGCGAAACGAGTCACCCATGGCCCTGCAGTCCGCCCTCGCCAAGGTGCGAGAGGCGCCATTCATCCTGGACGCCGTGCGCGCCGCCGACGAGCTGGTGGTGGCGGCCGGCAATGACGGCGGACCGCATGCGGCCTCGGTGCTGGCCGCCGCTGTTCGTGACGACGACCAGGTCACCGCCATCGCCGCGGTCCATGCGCTCGGCGCCGTGTTCGACGACCGCGCGGCGCGCGAGCTCTCCGAGCTGCTGTCCGATCCGCGGACGTTCCTGCGGGAACACGCGGCCTGGGCGCTGGGCACCCGGGTGCCGCGGCTGGACGCCGTCGGACGCCTGGTCGCCGGGGTGGCCGACGGCGGATTCGTCACCGTCATCAACCAGCGCACGCTGCGACGCTGGGCGCACTCAGCGCCCGACCACGTCGCGCTGGCGCTGGAGGGCGCGCTGCTCGCCCAGGAAGCACCGGACGCGCGGGTCCGGCTGGTCGAGACGATGGGTCTGGTCTCGGGGTCGGTGGCGCGGCGCGCGGTCTTGCGGGTCGCCGCCGCACCGTACGAGGCGGATCGGGTCCGGCAGGCGGCCGTCGCCGCGCTCGGCGATCGGGGTGAGCGTGACACCGAGGTTCTCGAGCTGATCGGGAAGCTGGCGACCACCGACGGCGAGCTGGGCGCGGTCGCCGCGCTCGCGACGTTCGACCTCGGCGAGCGGCCGCCGGAGATCGGTTCCGCGGGCGCCGGCCTGTCGATCGCCCAGCTCTTCCTGCACGCCGACCTCGACCGCGAACTCAGCAGGGCAGGAGTGGGCGACAACGGGGGCATCGCCACCATGCTGGTCCGGCTCGGCGACGCGCTGGCGGCCGAGCCGGCGGTGGACCGGGTGCTGACCATGTCCCGCGGCAGCTCCGCGGCGGCGGTGGCGGCCCTCTCCGCTGAATCCGGTGCCTCCGCCGGTCACCTGCTGACCCCGATCCCGTTGATGAGCGAACCGGTCGACGCCGCCCGCGCGTGGCCGGTCAACGTCGCCGCAGAACGCGGAATACGGCGCGCGCTCACCGCGCACGGCCGGGTCGATGTGCTGCACCTGCGGATGGCCGACGTCGGCAGCATGGCGGCGTCCACGGTCGCTACCCGGCTGGGCATCCCCACGGTGTTCACCCTGGCCCCGGATCCGCACGCCGTGATCCACGCACTGGACATGACGGGAGCGTTGTCCCGCAACAACTTCGGCGCGGTGGACGAGAACGAGCACTACTGGTTCCGCACCGGGCTGGTGCGACGGCTGGCCGCCGGCGCCTACCGCTGCGCGCTGTTCCCGCGGCCGCAGCTGCGGCATCAGCTGCGTGACCTGCTCGGCGTCGACATCGAGGCCGAGCCGCGCCGCTACACCGTGGTGCCAGAGGGCATCGACCTGACGGTCAGCGACGCCGCCCGGCTGGAGGCCGAGCTGGTGTCCGGCGTCGACCGGCCCGGATCGGTGGCCCGGTCTACGTCGAGCACGGCCGCGCTGACGCCGGCGTTCGCGGACCTGCACGGCTTGATCGCCGCGCTGCCGGCCGAGCGGCAGGGATTGCCGGTCGCGCTCACCGTTGGCCGGCTGCACCGCGTCAAGGGGATGGCCACTGTCGTCGAAGCCTGGGCCGCCGATCCGGCGCTCTGGCAGCGCTGCAACCTGCTCGTCGTCGGCGGGGACCTGCACCATCCGAGTGCCGACGAGCAGGGCCAACTCGACGCCATCGCCGCGGTGATGGCGCAGAACCCGCACGCCGCAGCCGGTCTCGTGCTGGCCGGACACCGGCCGAACGATGTGGTCGCCCGCTGGGTGGCCGCTGCGCACACCGGACTTCCCGCGTCCATCGCCCCGGCGGGGGTGTACGTGTGCGGCAGCCTCAAGGAGGAATTCGGGCTGGCGCTGATCGAGGCGCTGGCCGCGGGCCTAGTGGTGGTCGGACCGGACGCGGGCGGCCCGGCCACGTACGTCGACGAGGGCGTCACCGGGTTCCTCGTCGATACCCGCTCGCCCGCGGCCGTCGCGATCGGTGTCGCCCGCGCGCTGGAGCTGGCAGCCGATCCCGCAGCGCACTGGCGGGTGGACGCGGCCCGGCGGCTGGTGCACGACCGGTACACGATCCAGGCGATGGCCCGCACCCTGTCCGGGATCTACGCGGGGATCGCCGCGCCGGTGGCCGGATGACCGGGGGTGCCTGGTGACGCTGCTGGTGGTCAGCCCTGACTACGCCAGCCACCTGTTGCCGTTGGCCACCGTGGCGACCTCCTGGCGTGACGCCCGGGAGCGGGTGGTGGTGGCCACCGGCCCGGCCACCAGGACCATCGTCGACTCGTTCGGGTACGACTGGACCGACCTCCGCCTGGGGCGCGGTTCGAATCCGGGCGTCATCCGGGCCGAGGAGCAGGCGCGCGGCGAGGACGACGCGCTGCGCGGGTTCTTCGCCGCGACCGAGCACGGAATGGTGCCGACGCTGCTGTACCAGGCGAACGCCCGACTGGCCGATCTGCTGTGGAATCCGGTCGAGACCGCAAGGCGGGTCATCGATGTCGTCGGGGAGGTGCGGCCGGACCAGGTCATCGTCGACCATCTGGCGTTCAGCGCCAGGCTCGCCCTGCAGGCTGGTGGTGTTCCCCATGCGGACGTGGTGCTCGGCCATCCCACAGCCCTCCCGGTCGGCGACGAGGTATACGGGTACCCGCCGGTGTGGCCCACGGCGTTCGACCCGGACCCCGGGGAGTTGGCCGCCCTGCACGAGCGGTGTGTGGTGGTCCGGGACGCGTTCACTGCCGAATGGAACGCTGCACTGAGAACCCTTGCTCCGCAATCGGAACCGTCCGGCGACGCGTTCGCCGAGCACGGGAACCTGTTGCTGCTCAACTACCCCCAGGCGTTGCACGACCCGGCGCGCACCGTTCTGCTGCCCCCGCACGCCTTCCTCGGGTCCGCGGTGCGCGACGAGGTGCTGCCCGACGACATCGCCGAGTGGCTGTCGGTGCCGTCCGACATGCCTGTGGTGTACGTCAGTTTCGGCAGCTTCCTGTCGGTACGGGCGGATGTGCAGGCGCGGGTGGTGGCGGCGCTGCGCCGGATGGACGTCCGTGTCGCACTGGCGATCGGGTCGGGCGATCCGGCGGTGGTCGGCGAGTTGCCCTCGCACTGGCTGGTGCGCGAGTACCTGCCGCAGGTGCAACTGCTGCGTCGTGCCGCGCTGGCCGTCACGCACGGCGGGAACAACAGCGTCACCGAGGCGCTCACCTGCGGGGTGCCGATGCTGGTGCTGCCGTTCTCCACCGATCAGTTCGCCGGGGCTGCGGCGGTCGAGAATGCCGGTCTCGGGCTGGTTCTCGACCCGAACGTCGCGAGTGTGACCGCACTCGAGCGGGCCGCTCGGCGGCTGCTCGGTGGTGACAGTGCCCGCGCGGCAGCGGATCTCGGTGCGATCCTGCGTGCGGCGCCGGGCAGGGAGCTGGCCAGGGCCGCGGTGCTTCAGGAGGCGTCGGCCCAGGTGTGATCGGCTGGCGGCGCTGAGCCTGGCGCGCCCGACGAGTGGTGATCAGCATTCCGGGACCCGCGCAGGTGCAGGGGACCAGGCGCGGTCCCCATGCGGTGATCTGATGTGGGAACCAGCGTCTGGCCGCGTCATGTGTCTGGGCTCGATATGCCAGGGTGGTCGCCATGACGACGTGGGTGGTGGACGCGATCCTGTTCGACCTCGACGGGACCCTGGTGGATTCCGCGGGAAGTGTGGAGCGCAGCTGGCGTCAGCTGGCCGACAAGATCGGCCGGCCGTGGCCGGAGGTGCGGCCGCACATCCACGGGGTGCCGGTGCCGCAGGTGATGGCCATGCTGGAACCCGACATGCCACCGGAAAAGGTCGAGGAACTCAGGCTTTTCATGATCGAGTACGAGTCGACCGACACCGAGGGCGTGGTCGCACAGCCCAGTGCCACGCAGGTTCTCTCATCGTTGCCACCGGATCGGGTGGCAATCGTCACCAGCGGCGGGATCCGGTTGGCCAGTGCCCGGATTGCCGCGGCCGGTCTACCCACTCCCGGCGTTGTCGTCACGGCCGACGACGTCACCGTCGGCAAGCCGGACCCGGCGCCGTACCTGATGGGCGCGAAGCTGCTGGGCTTCCCTCCGCAGCGCTGCCTGGTGGTGGAGGACGCGCCCGCCGGCATCGCCTCCGCCAAGGCGGCCGGATCCCCGGTGATCGGGGTGCTGACCACGCATCCCGAGCTGGACGCGCCGACCGTGCGCACCCTCGGCGAGATCACCTTCTCCCCGGTGGCGGATGGGATCCAGGTGAGCATCGAGGACGGCCCTGGGGACGGCACCGGGGCCGGCACCGGGGCCGGCATCGACAGCACCGGATCCGGGGCCGTGGGCCGCACGGCAGCGGAGTCTTCGGCACACTGACCGGATGCGGATCCACATCATTCGCGGCGACATCACCGAACAGGCCGTCGACGCCGTGGTGAACGCCGCCAACCACACTGCTGGGCGGTGGCGGCGTGGACGGCGCGATCCACCGCAAAGGTGGCCCGGAGATCCTCGCCGAGTGCAGGCGCATCAGGGCCGAGCGCTATCCCGATGGACTGCCGACCGACCTCGGTGGCGACGAAGGTCAGTGAGGCCAGCATGGTGCTGTTCGACGATGCGACGCTGGCGGTCGCTCAGCGCATCGGCGAGGAGTTCGGGCTCAGCTGAACGACCCGCGCACCATGCTGATCCCCGAGTGTTTCGGATTGCCGTCCGGAGGCTCGTCGGAGATGTCGACGGTGCGGTATTCCTGGGTGCTGATGTCGCCCGGCACGGTGAACTCGCCCTTGCCCTGATCCAGCGAGCCGAGCGAGATCATCTTTCCGTCGTTGCCGAACAGCCACACTTCGTACGACGTGCCCGTCATCGGTGGTAGATCAGTCGCGCTGACCCGCACCTGCTGGCCCTGGGTCGTGGCCACCAACTCGGCCTGACCGAGCTGGCCGTCCTCGCCCGCCAGCGGTCCGGCGGGTACCGACGTCAACGGGGCGGTGGCCTCCACCGTGACGTTGTCGGACCTGTTCTGTGCCACCACCAGCACGCCGGCACCGAGCGCGGCGCCGATCAGCAACGCGGCGACGGGTGCGGCCCAGCGTGGCCGGCGCCGTGCGCGGTCGGTAGCGCGCGGCGGGCCCGGTTCCGGTGTCCCGGTGCCGGGAACGGCACGCAGTGTCGGCGGGTGGGTGGACGCGGCCTGACCCTCGAGTGCGGCGGGTGTCGGCTCGGATGTCTGACCCGGTTCGGATGCGACCGGCCAGGGGGAGCCGGTGCCGGCCTGCGGGGCGTGCGACGAACCGTTCGTGGTCTGGGCGGCGGCGAAGCCGAGCTCGGCGGCGATGGCGTTCCAGATGTGCTCGGCCGGTTGGCGGGTGCCCTCGCCGTAGTTGCTCAGCTCGGCGAGCTCGACGGTGCGTCGCATCGACTCGACCTCGGCTCGGCAGTCTTCGCACTCGGCGAGATGGGCGTCGATGGCCATCTCGATCGGCTCACCCATCGCGAGCAGGGTCAGGTCATCTGGGTCAGGATGTTGCACCATCCACCTCCCAGAGCTTGCGCAAATGAATGAGGGCCCGCCGGATGTGGCTCTTGACGGTGCCGAGCGGTATTCCGGTGGTCGCGGCGATTTCCGAATGGCTGAGATCCCCGTAGAACGCGAGCCGGAGCACCATCCGTTGCTCGTCCGGCAGCCGGTTGAGCTCGTCGCCGATGACGACGCGATCCACCACCCGGTCGGACGACTTGACGTCGGCCTCGGGCCGTGCCGTGCTCTGCGCCGCGGTCAGCACCTTGCGGTCCCTGTCCAGGGCGGCATATCGGTCCGCAATCTGCCGCCGGGTGATGCCCAGCAACCACGAACCCAGCGAGCCGCGGTCGGGGTTGAAACCTTCCCGGCCCTTCCAGGCCCGGACGAAGACCTGCTGGACGAGATCCTCGGCGTCGTGGTGATTGCCGAGCCGGAGCAAACCGACGCGGTGCACCATCCCGCCGTACCGATCGAAGGCCTGGCGGAGAGCCGCCTCGTCTCCGGCCCGGAATCTTTCCATCCACTCGCCGTCCAAGAGCGGCTCAGGAGTTGCCCCCGACAGGGGGCGCGAGGCGCCGGACACGCTCCTGAGCCTAGGTCATCCACCGGTGGGCACCGCCGTGACGGCGATGTTGTCGTCGTATCCGAGCGTCGAGGTGTTGAACGAGCCGCCGCAGGTGATCAACACCAGCCGCGGGTCGCCGCCACGGTCGAAGAGCCGATCGAGCGGAACCTCTTCCTTGTGCCATTCCTCCCGGGACAGCACCGAGAACGTTTTGGAGGTCCCGGTGTCGTCGGTCACCGTTACCGTGTCTCCCGGTTGCAGCGAGCCCAGCTCGGCCAGCGCGCCGGCGCCCTGGCGGTAATCGTCGACATGACCGGTGAGTACCGCCGATCCCTGGGTCGCGCCCGGTGCCGGTCCGAACCGGTACCAGCCGACGGTCTG
>DASQFG010000184.1:0-3202 GCA_035633315.1 Nakamurella sp.
GGCGCGGAGGCGCAGATCAGTGCGGGATTGAAGAAGGCGCGGTACCGGGACAGCATCGACGCGCTGCGCAAGTTGACCGTCACCGTCGACGGTCAGGTGCAGATCAAGAACGACCCGCCGCTGATCATGCCCGCCGAGGAACTGCTGCTGGCCTGGGGTGAGCCGATCGGCGACTGGTACGACACGTTGTCGACGCTGGTCACCGACTATCGCCGGACGCTGCAGAATGACCGTCGTCGGCTGCTCGACCAGTTCGCGTTCGTCCAGCTCGGTTTCAAGGTCGTCGGCGTCGGCAGCGTGGGAACCAGGGCGTGGATCATCCTGATGGACGGCGCCGACGCCGCCGATCCGCTGTTCCTGCAGGCCAAGGAGGCCCAGCGGTCGGTGGTGGCGGACTACGTCACACCGGCCACCCGGTACACCAACCAGGGTGAACGCGTCGTGCACGGGCAGCGGCTGACCCAGATGACCAGCGACATCTTCCTTGGCTGGCAACGGGTCAGTGGCATCGACGGGGTCGAGCGCGACTTCTACCTCCGGCAACTCCGGGACGGCAAGGGCTCCGTCGTGGTGGAGGACCTGTCACCACCCGGCATGGCGATCTACGGGCGGACCTGCGGGCAGACGCTGGCCAGGGCGCACGCCCGGTCCGGTGATCGCATCGCGATCGCCGCCTACCTCGGCCGGTCCACGGTGTTCGACAATGCCATCGCCGACTACGCCGTCGAATACACCGGGCAGAACGAACGGGACCACCTGGCACTGCGGCAGGCTGCAGACGAAGGCAGAGTGCTTGCCCGGGAAGGGATCTGACCCGCACTGCCCGGTCAGGTGCAGCAGGAGCTCAGCCCGGCCGGCCCTGCCGGACGCGATGGTGGCGAGCGGCCTCCGGTTGCGCCATCGGGTGCCGGTGGATCGCGCCGTCGGTGCTCGACAGCGGGCGCCCCCCGCCGTCCCAGCGTCGCGCGATGATCTCCGCGGCGATCGAGATCGCCGTCTCCTCAGGGGTTCTCGCCCCGAGATCGAGGCCGATCGGGGAGGACAGCCGGCTCAGCTCCTGCGGGGTCAGGCCGGATTCGGCCAGCCGGGCCAGGCGATCTGTATGGGTGACCCGAGAGCCCATCGCGCCCACGTACGCGACCGGGATCCGCAGCGCCGTGGCCAGCACCGGGACGTCGAACTTGGGGTCGTGGGTGAGCACGCAGATCACCGTCCGGCCGTCGACGGCGCCGGCGTCCATCTGGGCCTGCAGGTACCGGTGCGGCCAGTCGACCACCACCTCGTCGGCGTCCGGAAATCTCGTGCCGGTGGCGAAGACCGGCCGCGCGTCGCAGACCGTCACGCGGTACCCGAGGAACGAACCCACCCTGGCCACCGCTGCCGCGAAATCGATCGCGCCGAACACCAGCATCCTGGGTGCCGTCGCGAAGCAGGACACGAACACCGATAGCCCCTCACCGCGCCGCTGACCGTCGGGACCGTAGGTCAGGGTGGCGGTCCGGCCGTTGGCCAGCAGCCCGCCGGCGTCGTCACGCACCGCGTCGTCCAGCCGGGCACTGCCCAGCGTGCCGGCCGAGTCGGTGGTCCAGATCAGCAGGTGAGCGCCGAGTTGATCGGGCCGGCCGGCGATGATCGTGGCCAGCGCCACCGGCTCACCGGTGGCGATGGAGGCGACCATCGTGCCGAACTCGGGGAACGTGTCGCGGGAAATCGCCTCAACGAAGACATCGATGATCCCGCCGCAGGTGAGCCCCACGGTGAACGCGTCGTCGTCCGAGATGCCGTAGCGGTGCAGGACGGGCGGCTCCCCGGCGCGGGCCGCCTCGGCGAGTTGGTACACGGCGCCCTCCACGCAGCCTCCGGAGACCGATCCGACGGCGCTGCCGTCGGGTCCGACCAGCATCGCGGCGCCGGGAGGGCGGGGTGCAGAACGGAAGGTGCCGATGACGGTGCCGACGCCGACCGTCTCGCCGGCCTCCCACCACCGCAACAGCTCGGGCAGGACCTCCCGCACGGCGGACCACCTTTCCGGCAGCGCCGGCGAGCCCGGGACAGCACTTTCGGGTCCTCGGTCGGCAACTCTGGGCACCACTATGCATCCATCCATCGCATCCCCACCACCGTCGGCGGATTCGTTGACTCCCACCACCTGGTCGCAGCTACCCTGGGTCGAATGAACCCCGTCGCCCTGGGCATCCCCACCGTGGGGACCTCTCCCGCCGCCGCGCACGGTGCGTCCGGCGTGTTGCCCCGCCAGAGCGGCGCGAGTGCTGACCCGTCCGGCGGCGGCCTGGTCGACAGTTTCGGACGGCGCGCCAAGGATCTGCGGATTTCGCTGACCGACCGCTGCAACCTGCGCTGTACCTATTGCATGCCCGCCGAGGGTTTGGACTGGATGCCCGGCGACGACCTGCTCAGCGATGACGAACTGGTCGCCATCATCGACGTGGCGGTCCGCCACCTGGGCATCGAAGAGATCCGGTTCACCGGCGGGGAACCGTTGCTGCGCAAGGGCATCGTCGATCTCATCCGCAGGGTCGGGCGGCTCTCGCCGCGGCCGGAGATGTCGTTGACCACCAACGGGATCGGTTTCGCGCCGCGCGCCGCGGACTTCGTGACCGCCGGCCTTGACCGGATCAACATCTCGCTGGACTCGCTCGACCCGGACACGTTCCTTCGATTGACCCGCCGCCCGCGGCTCGCCGACGTGCTGAAGTCTCTCTCCGCGGCCGTGGACGCCGGGCTGGCCCCGGTGAAGATCAATGCGGTGCTGATGCGCGGGGTCAACGACCACGAGGCCCCGGACCTGCTGAGGTTCAGCATCGATCACGGTTACCAGCTGCGCTTCATCGAGCAGATGCCGCTGGACGCCGGACATTCCTGGACCCGGGAGCGGATGGTCACGGCCGACGAGATAATGGAAAGGCTCTCGGCGGACTTTGAACTCACTCCGAATGCCGCCGTCCGGCTGGGCGCACCGGCCGAGTTGTTCGACGTCGACGGCGGCCCGGCTACCGTTGGGATCATCGCGTCGGTCACCCGGCCGTTCTGCGGGGACTGCGATCGGACCAGGCTGACCGCTGACGGGCAGGTACGAACCTGCCTGTTCTCCCGCAACGAGACCGACCTGCGCGCGCTGGTTCGCGGCGGTGCGGGTCAGAACCAGATCGCGGACGCCTGGCGAGCGGCCACCTGGGGGAAG
>DASQFG010000185.1:0-2072 GCA_035633315.1 Nakamurella sp.
AGCACCAGGTGATGGCGGTGGCCGTCGGGCCGGTGACCGCCGCCCCGTTGATCAGGGCCGGTATCCCGGTGGTCCAACCGGGCCGGGCGCGGCTGGGCGCCATGGTGCGCGAAGTGTCCGTTCAACTGCCGGCCCGGCTGGCGCAGAAGGTCACTGCCGCGGGGCACGTGCTGGAGATCCGCGGCACGGCCGTGCTGGTCGACGGTGCGTTCGTGACGCCAGGGCCGACCGGAATGGCGTTGCTGCGCAAGCTTTCCCGGCACCCGGGCCAGGTATTGAACAGGGCCGAGCTGGCCTCGGAGTTGTCCGGCGGGGGCTCCGACGCGCATGCGGTCGAGGTCGCCATCGGACGGCTGCGCACGGCGCTGGGCGATCCGCGGTTGGTCCAGACGGTGGTCAAACGGGGGTACCGCCTGGCATTCGATCCTGAGGTCGCGTCGACCGGAAGGGATTGACTCCCGGATGATCAGCGGACTTGATCAGAGGGTGACCGTCGGAGGGCGATATCCGCCGTCGCGGGCGCACCCGAACGGGTGGTCGGCGTGCGGAAGGTAGCGGTCCGGTATCGGTCCGGCCGTGCCGCTCTCCTGTCGGAGGCGGGACGGCCAGCAGAGCCGGTTCGGTTTCTTCCGGGGGGGCAGGATGACAGGCAACGGCACACGAACGGACCACCCGAGTTCGGCGACCCGGGAAACGACCCGCGCGTTGCGCTCGGTCGCCTTCCTCCCGCCCCGCGGACCCGTCACCGACGCGCCACCTGCGGATTCGGCGGTCGAGGCCAGTTCGCTGCTGCCCCGCGGAGTCGCCGTCCTCACGGCGATCGCCGACGGCACCCCCTCGGCGCTGACCATCGGGTCGCTGTCAGTCGTCTCGCTGCACCCGACGGTGGTCACCTTTGCGGTGCGCCGGGCCGGCTCGATGCACCAGGTGCTCTCCCGAGCGCCGGGATTCGCGTTGTCCCTGCTGGCCGATCATCAGGAGTTCACCGCCCGGTACTTCGCCAGCCGGCACCGTCCCGCCGGTGCCGAGCAATTCGCCAGGATGCCGTTCCGTCCCGGTCCGATTTCCGGGGCTCCGCTGCTCACCGAGGCGCTCGGCTGGCTGGATTGCACCACCGCTGCGCTGGTTCCGACGGGCGGGCAGCTGCTGGTGGTCGGGAATGTCGAATACGACCTGACGGCACCGACGGGTGAGAGGATCGGCGTCCCGGCGCAGCCCACGCCGCTGCTCCGCGGCGGCGGGCGCTTTCACCGGGCCAAGAACCCCGGCGACCGCCGGGGCCCGAGGCTGACCGAAGGGGCCCCCCGGCTGCGGGTGGTGCGTCCCGGCTCAGCCGACCGGTGATCGCCAGCCGGCGTGTCCGCCCCGGACGAGCGCGGTGACCTCGACGACGGCGCTGACCGGTATCGCCCCGTAGATGTGCGGGAAGAGCTCTTCGCCGCCGGCCAGGTTCTCGGCGATCACCGGGGCGCCCAGCTTGTCCGGATCGATCACCAGCAGACACATGGGCTCGGCGACGTCGGCGTAGAAGCGTTGCAGCACACCGGAAATCTGCTCGGCGTAACTGGCGTGCACGAAGCCCTCCTGCTCGAGTGTCCGGCCTCGCGAGGAGACCGTGTACTCGCCCGCTGTCTGATCCGACTGACCTGACTGTGCCGCCTGCCAATCGGCGACCAGTGCACAGTGGTAGATCAGCTGGCCCGGTGGATCGGACTGGTCGGGCACGCCGGGCAGATCAGGCACGTCACACCGCGAGCACCGTGGGCACGATCATCGGTCGCCGACGATAGGTGTCGCCGACCCACTTGCCGACCACCCGGCGGACGGCCTGGGCGACCCGATGCGGGTCGGTGATGCCGTCGGCCTCCGTCCTGGACAGTTCGGACTCGACCAGCGGGACCACGGCGTGCAGCGCCTTCGGGTCGTCGGAGAACCCGCGTCCGGAGATCGTCGGCGAGGCCACCGCTCGTCCCGTGTGCTTGTCGATCGCCACGGTGATGGAGATGAAGCCGCCCTCGCCGAGCACCAGCCGGTCGGACAGCGTGTTGTCGCCGACATCCCCGACCGCGTTG
>DASQFG010000186.1:0-3505 GCA_035633315.1 Nakamurella sp.
GCTGATCGATATCACCGACCTGTCCGCGCTCCGCCTCGGTGCATCCCAGCTGCTCAGCACCGGCCCCAAACGACACACCCGCACCTGGGCAGTCGCGATCCGCCGAACGTGGCCCGCCGCCGACGGTCTGCTGTACCAATCGTCCATGGCCGGCCGAGAATGCGTGGCGCTCTGGGCGCCCGCCGCCAATAGTTCCCCGCCGCACCCAGCCTTCGCCAAACTGCTGTCCGACCCCGCTCCCGCTTGGCTCCGAACACTGCGGACCACCGCCGCCCACATCCACTACGACTTCTACCGCTGACCCTGTGCACGCGTGGGGTGACCGGCCCTCGCCCGCCACGTCCGGCGTGGGCTAGGGTCGCTGTCGACGCGGGGTGCCGCGGCCCGACCGGGCTGTGGCTGAGAAGACACCCGTCGCACCTGATCTAGTTCGTACTAGCGAAGGGAACGTCACAGCGATGAGTGACCGTGTGGTAGCCGATGAGTAGCACTGCAGATGTTCAGCCCACTGATTGCGCGGACGCCCTGCAGGCTCTGCGCGACGGGGCGCCGTTGGTGCAGTGCCTGACGAACGTGGTGGTGACCCAGTGGACCGCCAACGTGCTGCTGGCCGCGGGCGCAGCCCCCGCCATGGTCGACAACCCCGAGGAATCCGGGCCGTTCGCGGTGATCGCGGGTGGTGTGCTGATCAATCTGGGCACCCCGTACGCCGAGACCGTGTTCGCCATGGAACGGGCCGTGACGTCCGCGACCCAGGCGGGCACGCCGTGGGTGCTGGATCCGGTGGCGGCCGGCGCGCTGGCCTGGCGCACCGAGATCGCCCGCAAGCTCCTTGCCGAATCGCCAACGGTGTTGCGCGGCAACGCTTCCGAGGTGATGGCGCTGACCGGCGGGGCCGGCGGCAAGGGCGTCGAATCGGTGGACACCCCGGAAGCGGCGCTGGCCGCGGCGCGGGTGCTGGCCGGCATGCACGGGACCGTGGTGGCGGTGAGCGGGGCGGTCGACCACCTCACCGACGGCGACCGGGTGGTGCGGGTGGGCAACGGCCATCCGCTGCTCACCAGGGTGACCGGGGTGGGGTGTGCGCTGGGGGCGTTGATGGCCGGCTTTGCGGCCGTGGTGGATGACCCCCTGGTCGCCGCCGTCGCCGCCAGCGCCATGCTCACCGTCTGCGCCGACTCGGCCGCGGCGGGGGTCCGCGGGCCGGGCTCGTTCGCGGTGGCGTTGCTGGACGAGCTGTCCTGCATCAGCCCGGCGGACCTGGCGACCAGGGTGCTGCTGAGTTGACTGCTGGGATGGGGCCCACGCGGCGCGCCGTCGACCTCTCGCTGTACCTGATCACCGACACCCGGCTGTGCGGGGCGGTCGGAGTCTCCGCGACGGTGGCGGCCGCGGTCAGCGCCGGAGCGAGCGCGGTGCAGGTACGCGACCCGGACGCCGGTGACGACGAGTTCGTCCTTCTAGGGCGCTCCGTCGCAGAGGCCTTGCGGGGCTTGGACATTCCGCTGATCGTCAACGACCGGGTGCACCTGGTGGCGGCCATCGGGGCCGACGGCGCGCACATCGGGCAGCACGACCTCGATCCGCGCAGCGCCAGGGAACTGCTCGGACCCGATGCGGTCCTGGGACTTTCGGTGCAGACCGTCGAGCAGGTGACCGCCGCCCGGCGAGAAGATCCTGATCTTGTGGACTACCTCGGCGTCGGACCGGTCTGGCCACAGTCGACCAAACCCGACGCCGCCGAGCCGTCCGGGCTGGGTCGACTGCGGGACATCGCCGCGGTCAGCCCGTGGCCGTGCGTTGCCATCGGCGGCATCGACGCCGACCGGGCCGCGTTGGCGCGGCGGCACGGCGCCGCCGGCGTCGCGGTGGTCAGCGCGATCTGTGGCCGGCCCGACGTGGCCGCGGCCACTCGCCAAATCCGCGCCGCCTGGGATGGCGCAGCCGAAACATGAACGGCCCCAGCCAAAACCTGCGCCGCCCCCCGGTCGCGTTGACCATCGCCGGCAGCGATCCGTCCGGTGGCGCCGGCATTCAGGCCGACCTGAAGACGTTCTCGGCGCTCGGCGCCTACGGCACCTCGGTGATCACCGCGCTGACCGCCCAGAACACCCAGGGAGTGACCGGCATTCACCTGGTGCCGGCCGATTTCGTCACCCAGCAGCTCGACACGCTGGTGGCCGACGTGCGGATCGACGCCATCAAGATCGGCATGCTGGCGA
The DNA here is from genome assembly GCA_035633315.1 of Nakamurella sp. GTDB lineage: Bacteria > Actinomycetota > Actinomycetes > Mycobacteriales > Nakamurellaceae > Nakamurella. Next base: position 2,223 of record DASQFG010000186.1, read on the forward strand.
CCCGCGACCTGGCCGATGCCGTTGCCACCTTCCTTCGCGAAACTCCTTACGACGTCGTGGTTCTTGACCCGGTGATGGTGGCCACCAGTGGCGATCGGCTGCTCGCTCAGGACGCGGTCGAGGCGATCCGACGGCTGCTGCCCCTCGCGTCGCTGATCACCCCGAACCTGGACGAGGCGGCCGATCTGCTGCGCGCCGACCGGGCCATCGACGTCAACGGCATGCTCGAGCATGGCAGGCACCTACTCGCGCTCGGCGCACGGCGGGTGCTGATCAAGGGCGGTCACCTGCCCGAGACCTCCGACGCCATCGACGTTTTCGTCAGCTCGGAGCTGGAACAGGTGTTGTCCACGCCGCGGATCATCACCACGAACACCCACGGCACCGGATGCACGTTGTCCTCCGCTATCGCCGCGCTGCGGCCTCAGCGCGGTAGCTGGCTGGATGCGGTCACCGACGCGAAACTCTGGCTCAGCGCCGCCATCGCCGCGGCGGAGGTGCTGGACGTGGGGCGCGGGCACGGGCCCGTCCACCACTTCCATCAGCTCTGGTCGCCCGGCACCGCTTCGTAGCGGAGCGGCGCGGGCGTCGCCGCGAACGGCAGCGCGATCAGCACCGCCACAAGAAACGACGTGAGCGAGGCCGACAGCCACGGATGACCGGTGGTGTGCAGCCACTGCGCCGCGCTCGTCCAGGCGTCGGACCAGCCCGGGATCGCGCCCGGGTTGATCAGTTGATACGCCACGAACCCCGCGCCCCAGGCCAGCAGCATCCCCGGCCGCAACGGCGCATCGGTCGCGGTGTTCCACCCCACGCCGCGTGTGCGCAGCCAGGCCGCGATCAACGCACCGGACAGCGGGATGAACACCGCGCCGATCAGGTACAGAAAATTGGTGTACTGGCTGATGTCGATGGTCAGCGCCACCCCGATCGCCAGCGCGCCGATCCCCGACGTCAGGATCCGGCGGTCCCAGCGCGGCGCCATGTTCTGGATCGACACCGCGGTGGAGTAGACATTGGCGAAACTCTGGTCGGTTTCGCGGAGCACCAGCACCGCAAAGGCCGCGGTGCCCAGCGGGACGGCCAGGAACAGGTCGAACACCTCGTCGGGGTTCTGGCCCACCTGGGTCAGCGCGACGACACCGAGCAGCAGGCAGGCGATCTGGGTGGCGCCGTAGCCGAAGAACCCGCCGGCGAAGGCAGCCCGGGTGGTCCTTGAGTGGCGGGAGTAATCGGCGCCCAGCGGCACCCAGGAAATCGTCAGCGCCACCGCGGCGTCGACG
>DASQFG010000187.1:0-4303 GCA_035633315.1 Nakamurella sp.
ACCGGCGTCTCCACAAGGACATTCGGTGTGACCGCCACTTCGAACGCCATCAGCAGCAACACCACCACCGGCCTTGACGCCTTCGTGGCCGTCGGGCACACGGTGTCGCGCAACGCCTTCACCCACAACAAAACCGGCGTGAATTTCCTCAACAGCGGCGGGACTTTGAGCCGCAGAGCCGCAATGCATTCACCTGGAATGACGTCGGATTCACCTCGAGCGGCGATCAGCAACCGATTTCGGCGCGACCCTGGATCACAACCTGTTCGTCCGGGGCGGCGACGGGATCCACGTCGAGGACGGTGGCAACGGCCTGCAGGGCAACACCGCCGTGCGCAACACCGGCTGGGGAAACTTCGCGCCGGGCTCCACCGACCTCGGCGGTAACCGGGGATTCCGCAACGGCAATTCCCCGCAATGCGTGGGTGTCGGCTGCTGAGCGCAGCACGGGGGACTACGCGGCACCCGGGTGCCCCCGGCCACCGCGTGTCAACAACCGCGCAGCCCGGGTGAGGTGGACGAGCCGGTCTGTAAGCCGGGTTCTGTTCCCGGGCGCCTTGCGGCGATCCCGTTCGGCGACCATCCATCTCGACGTACCGTTGCCGGCACGTTCCAGCGGTCCACCCGCAGGCTCGGGCGGGCAGCCCTCGAACGCCTGCGCACTCCCGCCCGCACGAATGCGGGCCGAGAGCTTCTCGACCTTGCTCCGGGTGGGGTTTACCGAGCCGTCCCGGTCACCCGGGACGCTGGTGGTCTCTTACACCACCGTTTCACCCTGACCGGTTCGCCCTCGCGAGAAAACCGGCGGTCTGTTCTCTGTGGCACTATCCCGCGGCTCGCGCCGGGTTGCCGTTGACAACCACCCTGCCCTGTGGAGCCCGGACTTTCCTCGGCGTCCGACCGACGATCGCCCCGGCGAACCGGAGCGGATCAACGGCCGAGCGACGCGGCCGCCCGACCGACTCGTCCGCTGTGCAGCCTACCGTGTTCGCGCCGCGGTTCCCTGCGCCGTGGCGGTCCGGTGCAGCCCCGCACGGTCGACCAGCGGCAGCCGCCGCTTGGTGTTTGGCGGCCTGACCGCACGGAAACCCCAAGGGGTATGGCCAAGGACCTCAGCACCAAGGACCGCAAGAAACTGAGTAAGAAGTCATTTGCGTTGCCGGGCAAGCTCGAGTACCCGATCCCGGACAAGGCGCACGCCCGAAACGCGCTGGCCCGGGTGGCGCAGCACGGCGCCCCGGCCGAGCAGAGGAAGGTCAAAGCCGCTGTGCAGAAACGCTTTCCGAGCATCGGCAAGAAGAAGTCCAAGAAATCGTGATCAGTCCGAGCGATCACCTGGCCTGACGTGAAGGCCGGGTGTTTTCACCTGGCTGGGCGCCATGCTCGCGCGGCGCAGCCGGGGTGACCCGGTCCGACTGCTCGGCCGGGTGTTCGTGGCGGCGGCCGTCACACGGCGGTGCTGAGCCTGGATGCGACAGTGGTGCTGCTGACCCGGTGATCCTCACAACTGGCGGTGGCGTGAACACCGTCAACCCGCTGGTAAGGCGGCGGCACGCCGTGAGAAGTTGGCGGCCATGAGCTGGCAGGCAAGAAGCAGCATGCACGACGAGCTGACCGCGGCGATCAAGGCCGGCGACGACCCGCGCGTCGACGTGCTGCGCACCACGCTGGCCGCGATCTCCAACGCCGAGGCCGTCGACCTGTCCGGGCCGACCACCCCGGTGGGCCTGCTGGGCGACGTCGAACGCCGGCAGCTCACCGACGACGACATCACCGCGATCATCGCCGGCGAACGGGACGAGCTGTCGACCACGGCGGAACACCTGCACCGGCTCGGCCAGGTGAGCAGGGCTCGAGAGCTCGATGCGCGCGCCACGATCCTCGGCGGGTACCTGTAGCCGCGTTCCGCGCAGGCGGGTCGCGCCGGATCAGCGATCACCGGGAGGCGTGGGAGCGGACGGTGTCGGTGGCGGATCGGGCGGTGACCGACGGGCAACAGCCATGATCCGCACCACCTCCTCGTCCGGAGTCTGGGTGAAGTCGTCGTAGCCCTGCCGCACCGCCATGAACGGCTCCGGCTGGCGCGCGCAGACCACCCGGTCCACTGTCCGGCCCAGCTCGCGGCAGGTATCGGCGGCGCCGACGGGCACCGCGACCACGACCTCGCTGGGACCGCGGCGGTGGACGGCGGCGACCGCGGCGCGCATGGTCGAACCGGTGGCCAGCCCGTCGTCCACGATGATCACCACCCGCCCGGTGATCGACGTCGGCTCGCGGTCGCCGCGGTAGGCCGCCACCCGCCGGCGCAGCTCCACGGACTCCCACCGGTACACCGCGTCGAAATCCTCGGCGGCGATGCGCAGGTGACGCAGCACGGTGTCGTTGCTGATCAGCTCGACGGCGTCGCCGACGTCGGCGATCGCGCCCATCGCCAGTTCGGGCCGGTACGGCACACCGAGTTTGCGCACCACCAGCACGTCCAGCGTCGCGCCCAGCGCGCTGGCCACCTCGGCGGCCACCGGCACACCCCCGCGTGGCAGCCCCAGCACGACGACGTCGTCCCGGCCGGCGTAGTCGGTCAACAGGCCGGCCAGCTCGCGGCCCGCCTCGACCCGACCCGCAAACCGCTCCGGACGCCTGCCCATCACCCCAGTCAAGCCCCGCCGCGGGTCCGCGGCAATCCCAGTCGCCCGCGCCGGCGAAACCGGGTGTCACCCGGACGCGCCCGGGCGACGCTGCTTACCGCGCGACCGGCTCGGCGATCGGGCCGGTGAGGTGACCGGTGTCGTTGACCACCCAGACCAGCACCGTGCCGTCGGGTTCGACGGTGAACCCGGTCAGCGAGGCGGTGTCCACCCGGACCCGGTAGCCCATCGCGGACTCCACGTTGAGCGCCGTCGCCAGGATCATCTTGCTGATCGCGGCGTGCGTCACCAGCACCACGGTGTGCCCGCGGAAGGCTTCGACCGTCTCGTTCAGCACCGGCCGAACCCGCTCGCGGATGCCGGTGAACGACTCGCCACCCGGAGGTTCGGCGTCCGGATCGGAACGCCAGGCCGCGAACTCGGCGGGCCAGCGCTGCGCGATCTCAGCGGCACGGAAGCCGGTCCACTCCCCCAGCAACCCGTCGTTCAGCCGATCCTCCACGAGGACCCGAACGCGCGCCGCCCCGGCAATCGCGTCGGCCGTGGTCCGGCACCGTTGCAGCGGCGAGGTCAGCACGATCGACGGTGCCAGCGGCCGGATCCTCGCCGCCACCGCCTCCGCCTGACGAGCGCCGCGCGCGGTCAGCGGCACGTCCTCCCGGCCGGCGAACCTGGCCTCGGCCCCCCAGGTCGTCTCGCCGTGCCTGACCAGGAGGAACTTCGTCGCGCCGGTGCGCGTGAAGGGCAGCGCGGCGGCAGGGTCTTGGGCGGTCGGGGCGGTGTCGACGGTGGCATCGAGATCGAGAGCAGGAGCGCGGTCCTGTTTTCCGTCACGAACGGCGGGCGGCGCGGCCCGCTCGACGACCGCGTTGGAGGCTCTGCCCGGCGAGTTCGGCGAGTTCGGCGAATTCGGCGAATTCGGCGAGTTCCGCGAGTTCCGCGAGTTCCGCGAGTCAGTCCGGGTTTGGGAGTCGGCGTCGGCGTGCCGTTCACCGTTCGACGCTCCGTCGCCGCCCACCGATTGCACCCAGGCCCGGCCCTCCCTGGCGGCGTCCATCGCCTCGTTGGCCAACCGGTCCGCGTGGGTGTTCTGCGCACGCGGCACCCACTCGAACGTCACCTTCTCGAAGTCGCGCACCAATCCGGAAGCCTTGCGCGCCAAGGGTTTCATGTCCCGATGTTTCACCTGCCAGCGCCCGGACATCTGCTCGACAACCAGCTTGGAGTCCATCCGTACGTCCACCCGCGACGCGCCCAGCTCGCGCGCCGCCTCCAGCCCGGCGATGAGCCCGGAGTATTCGGCGACGTTGTTGGTGACCCGGCCAAGGGAGGCCGCGCGCTCGGCCAGCACGGTCCCGTCGGGCGCCAGCACCACCGAGCCGTAGCCGGCCGGCCCGGGATTGCCGCGGGACCCGCCGTCGGCGTACATGACGACCCGGTCGTGGGGGCTGTCGGTGTCGCTCACGAACGGATCTCGGTCACGAACGGACGAGGATCGCGCCGCACTCGGTGCACCGCACCACCGCATCGACCGGCGCGGCGTGGATCTCGGCCAGCGCGACCCGGTCCAGGTCCATCCGGCAGGCCTCGCAGCGCGAGCCGTGCAGCGGCGCGGCGGCGATCTTGCCGGTGGCGTAGATGCGGTCGTAGAGAGCGAG
>DASQFG010000188.1:0-3824 GCA_035633315.1 Nakamurella sp.
GTGGCCGAATCCGCGCTGTTCTGGGTGCGCCGGATGCTGTCCGCGCGGCCCACCATGCGGGTCGAGGCGGCGATGCGGGCCGACCTGTACGACCGCCTGCAGAAGCTGCCGGTGTCCTTTCACGATCGGTGGTCCGCCGGACAGCTGATGTCAAGGGCGGTCTCCGACCTGTCCACCATCCGCCGGTTCCTCGGGTTCGGCGTGGTGTTCCTGTTCGTCAACCTGACGGCGTTCGTCGTCGGGGTGGGCATCCTGCTGGCGCTGTCCTGGCACCTCGGCGTCATCATCGCGGCGCTGGCGGTGCCCCTGGTCGCGCTGTGCTACCTGTACGAATCCAAGTACCAGGTGCTCGCCCGACGATCCCAGGATCAGGTCGGCGACCTGGCCACCATGGTCGAGGAATCGGTGCTCGGCATCCGCATCCTCAAGGCGTTCGGCCGCAGCGGGCACCTGAGCCGCCGGTTCCTCGCGCAGGCCAGGGGGCTGCAGGCCACCGAGATGCACAAGGCCCGGGTCATCTCCGCGCTGTGGGCGGTGATCATCGCGGTGCCGGAGATCGCCTTCGGGCTGACGCTCTTCCTCGGTATCCGGCAGGTCGCCGACGGCGCCATGTCGGCGGGCACCCTCGTCGCCTTCTCCGGCGTGGCGCTGGGCCTGCGCTGGCCGATCGACTCGATCGGCTGGCTGCTGGCCATGTCCAACGACGCCGCCAGCGCGTCGCAGCGGTACTTCGAGGTGATGGACGCGCCGGTCACCATCACCTCGCCGGACCGTCCCCGCACCACCGACTCACCGGGCCGCGGACATCTCAGGTTCTCGGACGTGCACTTCCGGTTCGCCGACGCCCAGGCCGGCGCGCCCGACCTGCTTCGGGGTGTCGACCTCGACGTCGTGCCCGGCGAAACCGTGGCCGTCGTCGGTGCCACCGGGTCCGGGAAGACGACCCTGACCTCCCTGATCAACCGGCTTTACGACGTGACGGCCGGCGGCATCACCCTGGACGGGTTCGACGTCCGGCAGCTGGATCTGCCCACCCTGCGCCAGCGGGTGTCTGTCGCCTTCGAGGAGCCGACGCTTTTCTCGGCATCCGTGCGGGAGAACGTGCTGCTCGGCAAGCCGGACGGCACCGACGAGGACGTGCTGCAGGCGCTGCGGATCGCGCAAGCGGACTTCGTTCATGACCTGCCGTGGGGCCTGGACACCAGGATCGGCGAACAGGGCCTGTCGTTGTCAGGCGGTCAGCGGCAACGGCTCGCGCTGGCCCGTGCGGTGGTGGGCAGCCCGGAGGTGCTGGTACTGGACGACCCGCTGTCGGCGCTGGACATTCACACCGAGGCGCAGGTCGAGCAGGCCCTGCGGTCCGTCCTGGCCGGCACCACGGCACTGATCGTCGCGCACCGGGCGTCGACCGTGCAGCTCGCCGACCGGGTCGCGCTGCTTGTCGACGGCAGGGTGGCGGCCGTCGGCACCCATTCAGAACTGCTCGCCGACGTCAGCGCGTACCGCGACCTGCTGGCCAGCAGGGAGGACCACCAGGCTTCCCGGAACAGCCGGGGGTCACTGCCCACCCAGCCATCCAGCCCGCTGCCCACCCAGCCGACGCACCAGCCGACCAGCCATCCAGCCCACCAGTCACCCAGCCATGCCGATGAGGTGCGGAGATGAACGCGACCGAGACGACTCCGCCGATCCTGCTGGAGCCGGAAGCGGACGACGCCTGGCGCGGCGTCGTGTCCGAGGACACCGAGGACATCTCGGTGACCGTCGGCCTCAAGCTGCAGGCCCGGTCGCGGCGCCTGCTGCGCACGCTGATCCGGCCGCAGCGCGGCCCGGCCCTGCTGGCGGCGTTCGTCGTCGTGCTGTCCGAAGCGGCGTACCTACTCGGTCCGCTGGTCGTCGCCTACGGCATCGACACGGCGGTCCCGGCCCTGATGGCCGGCGATGCCGGGCCGCTGGTCTTCGCCACCCTCGCCTACCTGGGGTCGGGCATCGCCAACGCCGCCGGCAAGGCCGTCTTCGTGCGGTTGTCGGCCAGGGTGGCGCAGGCGGTCCTGCTGGACCTGCGGTCCGAGGTGTTCACCCATTCGCAGTCGCTCAGCCTGTCGTTCCACGAGAAGTACACCTCGGGCAAGGTCATCTCACGGCTGACCAGCGACCTTGACGCGCTGGCAGACCTCGCCGCCGAAGGTCTGGAAGGGCTGATCTCCGGCCTGCTGTCGGTGCTCGCGATCAGCGTCACCCTGCTGGTGCTCGACCTCGACCTCGGGCTCATCGCGCTGGCCGCGTTCGTGCCGATCTTCGTGGCCACCCGCTGGTTCCAGCAGCGGTCACGGAAGATCTACCGCCGCACCCGGTCGGCGATCGCCTCGGTGATCGTGCAGTTCACCGAGACGATGAACGGCCTGCGCGCCGTGGTGTCCTTCCGCCGGGAGGACCGGAACAAGGCGATCTTCGGAGAGTTCAACGACGACAACGCCATCGCCAACGGTGACGGCCTGGTGGCGCTGGCCGTGTACACCCCGCTCGTCCGGTTGTTCGGCAATCTCAGCCTGGTCGCCACCATGGTGATCGGCGCGGTGCAGGTGATCGACGGGACGCTGGAGATCGGCGTGCTGGCCGCGTTCCTGCTGTACGTCCGGCGGATGTACGACCCGCTCGACGAGCTGGCCATGTTCTACAACACCTATCAGGCGGCGGCCGCAGCGCTGGAGAAGATCTCCGGGCTGCTCGAGGAGGTGCCGGGCGTCCCCGAACCGGCCGACCCCGTGCCGCTCGGCCGTGGCTCCACGATCCACGGGCGGGTTCGATTCGAGGGCGTCAGCTTCGCCTACCACCCGGACGTGCCGGTGCTGCCGACCCTGGACCTGGACATCCCGGCCGGTCAGACGGTGGCCGTGGTCGGCGCCACCGGCGCCGGCAAGTCCACGCTGGCCAAGCTGCTGGCCAGGTTCTACGACCCGACGGCCGGTCGGGTGCTGCTCGACGGAGTTGATGTCTCCACAGTGTCGACCGAAAGTCTGCGCGACGGCGTCGTCATGGTCACCCAGGAGTCGTTCCTGTTCTCCGGGTCGGTGGCCGACAACATCGCCCTCGGCCGCCCGTCCGCGAGCCGGCAGGAGATCGAGGACGCCGCGGACGCCATCGGCGCCGGCGCCTTCATCCGAGCGCTGCCGGAGGGTTTCGACACCGACGTCCGCAAGCGCGGCGGCCGGTTGTCGGCCGGGCAGCGGCAGCTGGTCGGGTTCGCCAGGGCGTTCCTGGCCGATCCGGCGGTGCTGATCCTGGACGAGGCGACAGCGTCCTTGGACATCCCCGCGGAGCGGGCGGTGCAGCAGGCGCTCTGCACCGTCCTGAAGGGGCGCACCGCGGTGATCATCGCGCACCGGCTGTCGACCGTGGCGATCGCCGATCGGGTGCTGGTGATGGAGGGCGGCCGGATCGTCGAGGACGGTTCCCCCGAGACATTGATCGCGGGGACCGGCGCCTATTCCAGGTTGCACGACGCCTGGCGGGATTCGTTGGTCTGAGCTGGGTGTCGGAGGTGGGTGTGTCAGGGTGTGGGCAGCGGCAGCATGATCAGCGCGCAGACCCACCCGGCGAGCACTCCGACGGCGCAGCCCAGGGCGATCCAGCGCAGCACCGGCAGCCCGCGGGACAACCACATCGCCGGGGCGAGCCCACCCGCCACCAGCAGGTTCACCCCGATCGCCAGCACCGGCGATCCGGCCAGTCCGGCCGACAGCACCCAGACCGCGACCCCGACCACCACGGCGCTGAACCCGGCGAGGCCCAGACCGCTGGCCCAGGGCACGGGCTCCCGGCCG
>DASQFG010000189.1:0-4409 GCA_035633315.1 Nakamurella sp.
GGCCCGGCAAGTCACGACCTGCAGCACCCGTGACGTCATCGCCCGAACCGCCCGGATGGCGACCCGGCCGACCGACGACCGCCGGCTGATCGAAACCCGGTCGGATCCAGCGCCGTCAGCGTTCGACGATCCATTGCGTGACGGAAGGACGAAACGCGAGCGCCAGGACGATGCCCGGAACTGCCGCAAAGACCAATGCAGTCACCGCGACCCAGCCCATGGAGATCGAACTGCCGGGGGTTGACAGGGCGTTCATCCACCCCCACAGGACGAAAGCCAGCATCAACGCCAGCCACACGCCGGACCCGATCAGCAGGCCGGTACGTCTGCCACCGAGCATCTGTATGCCGCCGACGAGCCACAGAACACCGTTCATGGCAATCAGCGCCAGCAGCCACGTCATGCCGTTGTCCACCGCATACCCGAACTGGGTGAAGGAGCCGATGAGAATCTGAGCGCCGATCACGATCCCCACGATGGCGGCTGCGACGGCCGCCCCCGGTCGTGGCCGCGAGATCAGCGGTGAACCCGATCTGGAAGACATGGCACCACGCATTCTTGTGTTCAGCCTCGCTGAGACCTCAATGGAGTGTCGGACACGCACCACGCAGATTAGCCGCTGGATCCAAACGGCACGGGCAGCGGCTCACGGAACATCCGCGGGTAGAACCGTGAGGTGATCTGCCCGGCCTGCTCCGCACGGGCCGATGATGTCGGCGTGCTCAACAGCGCGCCACCTGGCTCCAGGACACCCCAAGGACACCCCGCCTCGACGTCGCAGTGCGCGCCGATCACAGAGTCTGTGCAGGGAGCCCGAGTCGATCACTCATTCAAGGCAATTGAATCGTAAGAATGGGGGCTCAGAGGTGTTCCATGCGTTCGCATGGTGGTCCGAAAGGGGGCTTGGACCTCCGAAAACGTGCGCCATCAGGGACTCGAACCCCGAACCCGCTGAGTAACGGGTTTCACCTACCCGACGTTCCCCGTTCCCCGTTCCCCGTTGATCAACGATATGGTCCCTTGACCGCTGTACGTACGTTCATGAGTGAACACTCTGATACCCGTCCGCGCCCCTGAGCCCTCGATACTTAATGGGAGTAAGAATGAGTAAGAATGGGGGTGGTTAGCCACTTTGTGGTGGTGTTCGAACACGTCCAGCGCCGAAAGCGCGCCGTCCAACACATACTGGCCGCGTCGGGTGGGCGATGATCGGGCGTTGCGGGATGGCAGATCGAATCTGCCCGCGGGCACGTCTGGGGCGATCCGGGTCTACTGAACCGCCACCGGGTTTCGGGTCAGGACTCAGTACCCGGATTTCGACGGTGCAGACCCAGGCCGCAAGGACGACACCAAGGGCCGCAACGACCAGGGCGCTGTCTCGCGCACTTGTGGCATCGACCGGATGCGGCCACCAGCGGATTCCGTGGCCCAGCTTGGCGCCGAGGATGTGCAGCGGCGGCTACAGCTGGAAGCAGCTGCCGACGGCGTTGGGCCGGAACACCCCGGGCAGGCCGGCCGCGAGTGCCTGTTGGGCCTTCCAACTGGTGCAGTGCGCCGGCACCACGACCGCGGGGGTCTCGGCGGCGAGTGCGGTCACGGTCTTGGGGATGATGTCGCCGTCGCGGAGGTGGAAACCGGCTGTAGGTGCTGTCGAGCTTCCGGCGGGACGCGTTGGACTGACTCCGCTGGTTGGCGGGGTTCGGGTTGTTGATCTTGGCTTGGTGGGGCCCATTGGGATCCGGTGCCTTGGGCGCCCACGCTGACTGATGCGACCTTCGGCCCCCCGTGGAGGGGGGTCGGGTCTTCTGGCGTCATACGGGTTGCCGTTGATCCCTTCATCCACCTCCAGAATCTGTCGAAGACGGCGTGAACGCCGAATCGCGGAATGCATATGGGGATCGGGGTCGGGGAGGTCGTGGACCTGACCGGCCTGATCGACCCAGCGGCGAAGAACGACCGCATTCATGATCGAACGAAGCCGGGTCGTCTCGGTGATCGTCGCTGCGTCAGGGACTTTCGGCCCTACCGGCGTGGCGCCGTATGGCCGATCCTGACGAGGGTTGCGGCGCTTTCCCTTTGTGTGCGCCCAGAAGTGCGAGACAGATGAACGAGTGATAGTGCCGCCCGGCCGGATTCGACCGCGCGCGGAGGAATGGCGGTATCGGCACACCGATTTGTGCGAACTATTCGCCAGGACGACTTCGCACCAACCGGATAGGCCGCCGGGCAATTGACCTGGAACCCTCGACAATGTCGGCGACTGGAGCCGATCACGATCTGATCGGCTCGGGCGCTGGATGAATCACGGGTAGTTGCCCAGCGCAGCCCCCCGACGGTTCCCCGTCGACAGCGATGCCGGGCGAAGGACACGATATGGATAGGTTCGACGAGGTTTTCCGGGCGAGTGCGAACGATCCCGAGGGCTTCTGGTTGCGTGCGGCTGGTGCGATCGACTGGTCGGTGCGCCCGACGCAGGGATTGGATTCGTCGAATCCGCCGTTCTACCGGTGGTTCCCAGACGGGGAGCTGAACGTGTCGTTCAACGCGGTGGACCGGCATGTCCAGGCCGGGCGGGGTGAGCAGGCCGCGGTGATTTACGACAGCCCGGTCACCGGCGCGCGGCACAAGTTGAGCTACCGAGCGTTGCGTGATCAGGTCGCGCTGTTCGCCGGCGTGCTGGCCGGGTTGGGTGTCGGCAAGGGTGACCGGGTGTTGATCTACCTGCCGATGATTCCGCAGGCGGTGATCGCGATGCTGGCCTGCGCGCGGCTGGGTGCGGTGCACTCGGTGGTGTCCGGCTGGTTCGGCCCCACGGAATTGGCATTGCGGATCGACGACGCGAAACCGTTGGTCATTGTGTCGGCATCCTGTGGCATCGAGGGCAAAAAGGTCATCGGTTACCTGCCGAGGTTGAACCGGGCGATCGCGATGGCGGAGCACAAACCTGTTGCCCGGGTGATCGTGCAGCGTCAGGTCGAGGCCGTACTGGGACCGGACGATGTCAACTGGGCGAAGGCGATGTGGTCGGCGACGCCGGCGGACCCGGTCATGGTCGCCTCGACCGATCCGCTGTACCTGCTGTACACGTCCGGGACCACCGGAAAACCGAAGGGCGTCGTCCGGGACAGCGGCGGGTACGCGACGGCGTTGGCCTGGTCCATGCGGCACGTATACGACATCGGCCAGGGGGACACGATGTTCACCGCGTCCGATGTCGGGTGGGTGGTCGGGCACTCCTACACCGTGTACGGGCCGCTGCTGGCCGGCGCGACAACCGTGCTGTACGAGGGTGACCCGGTGGGCCCCCCGGACGCCGGGCAGTTCTGGCGGGTCGCCTCCGAGTACCGGGTGAAAAGCATGTTCACCGCGCCCGCGGCGGTCCGCGCGATGAGGAAGAAGGACCCTCAGGGCAGCTTCCCGGCCCGCTACGACCTGTCCGCCTTGCGGTACTTGTTCCTGGTCGGTGAACGGCTGGATCCGGAGACCTATCGGTGGGCAACGGATCTGCTGGGCGTGCCGGTGATCGATCATTGGTGGCAAACCGAGACCGGCTGGCCGGTGGTGGCGAACCCGGCCGGTATCGAACTGCTGCCGGTGAAGCCGGGTTCCCCGACCCGTCCGCTGCCGGGCTGGGACGTGCGGATCCTGACCGAGGACGGGGCCCCCGCAGCGGTCGGTGAGGACGGTGCGGTAGTGATCAAGTTGCCGATGCCGCCCGGCGCGCTGCTGACGCTGTGGAATGACGACGCCCGGTTCGTGCGGTCGTATCTGTCGGCTTTCCCGGGGTTCTACCTGACCGGTGACGGTGGCCACCTCGATGGTGACGGCTACCTGTACGTGATGGGCCGCACCGACGATGTGATCAACGTCGCCGGGAACCAGTTGTCCCCCGGCGCCGTCGAGGATGTCCTGGCATCCCACCCCGATGTCGTCGAAAGCGCGGTGTTCGGTGTGGCTGACGCAATGAAGGGGCAGGTCCCCCGCGGGCTGGTGGTGCTGCTTTCCGACGTTCCGACCGACACGGTCTACCGGTCGCGGTTGTGCGCCGAACTGGTGCAGTTGGTCCGCGACCAGATCGGCGCCGTCACGGCCATCAATCAGGTCGACGTCGTGGCCGCGCTGCCCAAGACCCGGTCCGGCAAGATCCTGCGCAAGGCCATGAGCAGCATCGCGGACGGCGGCGACCCGGTGGTTCCCTCCACCATCGAGGACGCATCCGTGCTGGACGCGCTGCGCCCGGTGCTCCGCCCGGAACCGACTCTCACGTCGTCCTGGCACCACGGGAGAACGGTGATGCGGTGAACCACGCGGGGCGGACACTCATGCTGGAGCTGCGCGTCGTCATTCTCAGGGATCACCACTTGGCGCGATCATCCCGATAGACCCCGAATGCGGGTGGAGGATGAGCG
>DASQFG010000190.1:0-2196 GCA_035633315.1 Nakamurella sp.
GCCAGGTCGAAGTCCTCCACGGAGCCGAGCACGAACTCCGCGTCGTCGTCACCCAGGTCCGCGGCGTCGATCACGGCCACCGCGTCGCGGACCGCGGGACCGGCGTCGGCGCCGTCGATGTGCACGGCCGCGACCTGCGACCAGCCGACGGTGCCGGCCACCGCGACCACTGCCCGGTCGAGTTCGGGACGCGGTCGGACCGCCGAATCCGTCACGTCCACCGCGACGACCACCCGCAGCAGGGGTTCGGTGCCCGCCGGGTCCGCCGCTTCCAGGTCCCCGGACGGGAAATCCCCGTCGCTGCCGGTCTCGCCGTCCCGGTGCCCGTCGCCGCTCTCCTGATCGAACGCGGCGAGCAGGCGCAGCGACGCCCGCGAGGCATCCTGCATCGCTACGTACTCCAGGTCCTCTTCCGAGAAGTCCGGGTACTCCAGCCGCAGCGGCCGGGTGACCGCGAACCCGTAGCCACCGGCGACCGGCACCGTGCCGGAGGCCAGTGCCAGGCGGATGCCGCTCATGGTCGATGGCAGGTAGATCCGCACAGTCCCGTCCCGGTCAGCGCCACCGGTCACGACGACGACCGCGACCTGCCCCGCCGCCGCGGATGGCTTGCGGGGGAACCCATCTCGTCCGGGATGGTGGAGAGCAACTCGTCCACCGCCTCGTGGATCTGCACGGCGAACTCGGCGACGTCCGGGATCGCCTCCCGGTCGGCGGTCATGCCGAAGTACACCCCGCCGTTGTAGGACGTGCAGGACACCGCCAGCGCCTGGCCGAGCGCCAGCGGCGCCACCGGGAACATCGCCTCCACCGGGAAACCCGCCGCGTACAGCGCTACCTGCGGGCCGGGCACGTTGGTGATCAGCACGTTGTACATCCGCCGGGCGAGCTGACTGGCCACCCTGGCACCGAGTGCGTGCAGGGTAGGCGGGGCGAACCGGCCGAGTTCCACCAGCGAATCGGCGGCGACCTGCCTTCCGGATTCCAGGTGCCCACCCATCGCGAACGACACCTGGTGCAGGCGCATCGCCGGGTTCGGCTCGGCCACCGGCAGATCGATCAGGTAGGACGCGACCGCGCTCCCGTCGTCCCCGGTGCCCGGTCGGATCGACACCGGCACCATCGCCCTGACCACGGTGTGCGCGGTGACGACCTCGGCCCGGGACAGCAGCCAGGACCGCAGCGCACCGGTGATCACCGTCAGGATGACGTCGTTGACGGAACCGCCGTGCGCGCGCCGGATCTTCTTGAAGTCCTGCAGGTCCAGCCGCACCGTAGCGAACCGGCGCTGCCCGCTCTTGGCGTCGTTCAGCAGCGACCGGGGCGCGGGATTCACCGTGCGCCACACCACCCGCAGGATGTTGCCCGCGGTGCTGGCCACCTTGGTCACGGCCTCGCGGACGTCCATTGCGGCGAAGCGCACGACGTCGACCATCTCGCTGGGTCTGGTGGTGAGGTCGGCGACCGCGTCCACCACCAGGTCGATGTCACTGGGCTCGGGGCTGGGGATCCACGGCTGGTCCGGCAGGTCACGCGGCCGCCGGTTGACGTCCAGGATGGCCGCGGCGACGTCGACGGCACCGATCCGGTCCACCATCGCGTGGTGCGTCTTGTTGACCAGGGCGACCCGACCGCCGGTGAGCCCCTCGATGACGTAGACCTCCCACAAGGGCCGGGTGCGGTCCAACGGACGCGAGATCAGCCGGCCGACCAGTTCGTCCAGCTCCAGGTCGGTGCCGGGCTTGGGCAACGCGGACCGGCGAACGTGGTAGGTCAGATCGAAGTCCTCGTCGTCCACCCACACCGGGCGGGCCAACCGGCCCGGGACGAACCGCACCTTCTGCCGGTACCGCGGCACCAGCGACAACCGGGACTCGATGAGATCCACGATGTCCGAGTACTGGAATTCGGCGCCGTCCGGGCCGTCGGGTCCCAGAATCACCACCCCGCCGACGTGCATGGGGCTTCCGGCGTCTTCGGCATACAGGAACGCGGCATCCGTCGCGGAAAGCCGGTCGGTCATCCAGTCATCGTGACACAGCCGGACGACTCCCACGCCCCGCCGCCGCATCCGACCGAGAGACAGTCCGGTGCCGACAGTCAGGCGGCTTAGCGCGACCCGGCCGGCTGGCCGTGCGGCCCGACCGCGGGCGCGGCGCCGGGTCCCTTCGCGGGACTCTCCGGCCGTTCGAAGAG
>DASQFG010000191.1:0-2115 GCA_035633315.1 Nakamurella sp.
AGCTCCACGATCACCGGCGCGTGATCGGACGCCCCTTTGCCCTTGCGCTCCTGCCGGTCGATGGACGCGCCGGTGACCCGGGCGGCCAGCGCCGGGCTGGCCAGCGCGAAGTCGATGCGCATGCCACGCCGCTTCTGGAAGCTCAGCTGCTTGTAGTCCCAGTACGTGTAGACGCCGGGTCCGGGCAGGTGCGGGCGGACCACGTCGGCGAATCCCGCCGCGACCAGGTTCCCGAACGCCTCCCGCTCCGGAGGCGTCACATGGGTCTGTCCGCGGAAGAAGTCGACGTCCCAGATGTCGTCGTCGGTGGGGGCGATGTTGAAATCGCCGCAGAACGCGAGTTGCAGCTGCGGGTCGTCGGCGAGCGCCTTGGCGCCGTAGTCGCGGACCGCGTCCAGCCAGGCGAGCTTGTAGTAGTAGTGCGGATCACCGATGGCCCGCCCGTTGGGGATGTACAGGCTCCAGACCCGCACGCCGGCGCACACCGCGCTGATCGCCCTGGCCTCGGTGACCGCCGGGTCGCCGAACGGGGGCAACCCAGGAACGCCGATCCGGACGTCGTCCAGGCCGGCCCGGGACAGCACCGCCACCCCGTTCCACTGCGAGGTGCCGTGGTGGGCGACCTGATAGCCGATGGCGGCCAACGCCTCCGACGGAAACCGCTCGTCATCGATCTTGGTCTCCTGGATGGCCAGCACGTCGACGTCGCTGCGGGGCAGCCAGTCGATGAGCCGGTCCAGCCGGGCGCGGATCGAATTGATGTTCCAGGTGGCAATGCGCATCGGATCAGCCCAGGACGGGAGCGGGTGGCGGAGCGGGGACGAAGAACGGCACGGTCCATTCGGCCCTGGATTCGCCGTCGATTCGGGCGCGCCAGACCAGGACCTGGCCGGAGGGGAGCGGCAGCCCGGTGTTGAAGTAGAGCACCACATGGGTGCGGGTGGGCAGCGCGCGCCGCGGGACTCCGCTGCCGCGGAAGTTGGGCTCCTCGATCTGCAAGGTCTGCCCGAAGCGCATCATCCTGGAACCGGGTGGTGCCGCGGGGTCGGTCAGCTCCACGGGGTTGCCCGACTGGTCCTCCAGGACCACTTCGAACACGTATTGCTCGTTGAACAGTCCCGGGGGGAACGCCAGGCCGACCACGACGGCGAACGCCGCGGACACCCCGGTGGTGTGGTTGCGGCCGATGATCTGCAGGCCGCCGCCGACCATCTGCAGCTTGCCGAGCTGATCCGCGACGGCGAAGTCGGCCAGTATCAACGACACCGACGCCTGTTCGAAGACTTCGCTCATGGTCCCGATCCTCCCAGACCCGGCGCAGGGCCGCGGACCGCGGGCTCCCGGTCATCGGAAGTCCCGGGATGGCGTGGCCACCACCAGGTTCACCGCGGCGATCCGGTCCGCGACGACGGAGATCGCCCCGCCGGCCCGTTCGACCACTCCGCGGATCAGCAGGGAGGGTGACCCGCGGGCCACCCTGCGGTAGCGGGACCACAGCCCGACCGAGCAGATGACGTTGATCATCCCGCTCTCGTCCTCGAGGTTGATGAAGATGACTCCCGATGCTGTCGCCGGGCGCTGCCGGTGGGTGACCATCCCGGCGACCAGCACCCGGTTGCCGTGCTCGACCCGGTGCAGATCGGCGGCGGTGCGCACCCCCCAGCGCTCCAGCGTCTCGCGGGAGAACTCGGTGGGGTAGGCCTCGGGCGAGATCCCGGTCGCCCAGATGTCCGCGACGGTCAACTCGATGTCGCTCATCCCCGGCAGGGCAGGGGCGTCCAATCCCACGGTGGTGCCGTCGAGCGTCCCGGCCCGCTCACCCGCGGCCGCACCGGCCGCCCACAACGCCCGGCGCCGGTCCCGGCCGAGAACCTCGATCGATCGGCCGTTCTCCCGCGGAACGGTCAGCACGTCCAGCGCACCCGAGGTGGCCAGCGCTTCGGCTTGTGCGGTGGTCAGGGTGACCGCCTTGGTCAGTTCGTCGAGCGTGACGTACCCGTCGACGGGCCGGGCGGCGACGATCTTCTCGGCGATCTCGGTGCCGAGGGTGCGGATGCCGGCCAGGCCCAGCCGGACGGCCGGCTTCCGGTCCGTACCTGGGTCCGTACCTGGGTC
>DASQFG010000192.1:0-5163 GCA_035633315.1 Nakamurella sp.
ACGACCGCGCGGTTCGCGGGGCGGCTGTCCGGTGGCGCGCTGGGCGCGTTGTGCCGCGCCAAGCTCGAGGAGTCGAAGGTCGACCTGAGCGCGTCCGAGACGGCGACCGAGCCCGCCACCCTGGCCATCGCCAGGCTCGACTCCACCGGCGCCGCCTCCTACGAGTTCTACGTGGACGGCACCGCCGACTGGGCCTGGACGGACGAGGCGCTGGCGCCGTTGATCGATGGTCCGTTCCCCTCGTACGGCCCGCCGGTCGCGATCCACACCGGAACCCTGGCGCTGGCGTTGCAGCCCTCGGGCATGATCATCGAGCGGCTGCTCGACCGGGCTCGGGACGCGATGACCGTCTCGATCGACCCGAATCTGCGCACGCTGCTGGTGCCGGTGGATTCCTACCGGCGGTGGATCGACCGCTGGGCACGACTCTCCGACATCGTCCGGCTGTCCGAGGACGATCTCGACCAGCTGTGGCCGGGGTGGATCCCCGAACAGGCCGCCGCGCACCTGCACCGGTGCGGCGTTCCGCTGGCGGTGGTCAGCCTGGGTGCGGCCGGGGCTTTCGCCTCGCTGCGCGGCGAGCAGGTGCGGGTGCCGATCGCGCCGACCGTGCTGGTGGACACCGTCGGGGCCGGCGACTCGTTCCACGGCGGGCTGCTGCACTTCCTGGCGGAGAACGGCTATCTCGGCGGCCGGTTGGACACCCTCACCACCGACGGCCTGGTACAGGCGCTGACGTTCGCCTCCAGGGTGTCGGCCATCACCTGTTCGCGAGCGGGCGCGAACCCGCCCTGGGCGAGCGAACTGCTGGTCTGACGACCGACCGAAGCCCTCACAGCCGCTTGCGTCCTGCAGGGTGCGCGCAATAGCGAGCACTCTGCAGGACGCAACGCCGGGGTGCGCGGGGTGGCGCCGTCACATCCACGCGTCACTCCAGTGCGAGAACATCCCCTGCCGCGGGTGCCGCACCGTCACCGAGCCGCTCTTCTTCAGACCGGTGAGAATCAACGTCATCTGGCCGGTACCGCGGGCCGGCGGCACCCTGTTGTTGATGTGGCCGCCGCGCATCTGCAGACCCTCGACCCGCACGGCGCTGCCCTTGGGCACCACGAATTCCGCGGCGCCCCCGTAGTTGGACCGGAATTCGATCGTGACGGTCGGCGAGATCAGTTGCGCCGCAGTGAAATCCAGCCGGGTACTGGCGCCGGTGCCGCCGATCACGATGAGCGGCGGGGCCGTCCAGTAGCCCTTGAAGGTCCGCGAGCCCCAGCCGGTGAGCTCCAGCACCCCACCGGTGCGATCGGTAGCGACCGCCCCGGAAAAGCCCGGCACCGGGCGGGTCGGCGGGCCGGCGGCCAGTTGCGCGTCGTACACGGATCGGCCGGCGATCTGCAGGCCGGGAAGGTCGAGCAGGACCGCGTTCAGATCACCCCTGGTCCGGGCCGAGATGACCTTGGCGCTGCGCTCGGTGTACTCGTTCAGGTCGATCAGGCCGCGCCCGGTTGCCTTCTCCAGCAGCGCCAGCACGTGGGAGCGTTCGTCGTCGGACACCCGAAGGTCCCTCGGATCGATCGCCGGCCCACTCATGCTGACCAGAATAGTCAGCGGTGCGGTACTTCCCCCGGCGGTTCCGCACCGGCCCATCAGGACTGGGCTGCGATCACGGTCGCGGTCGGTCGGACGTCAACCCTCTGCCGGCGTCGGGGTGTCCGCCCTGGCCGTTGCCGGCGTCGGGGTGTCCGCCCTGGCCATGGTGTCCCCGCCCGCCGGGCCGTCGGCCAGGCCGTCGTCGAGCTCCGCTCCGCCGACGGCGGTGCCTGTCCAGGTGAGCGC
Organism: Nakamurella sp.; assembly: GCA_035633315.1. Taxonomy (GTDB): domain Bacteria; phylum Actinomycetota; class Actinomycetes; order Mycobacteriales; family Nakamurellaceae; genus Nakamurella. The sequence continues at coordinate 1,834 of DASQFG010000192.1, forward strand.
GGTCCAGCCGGTGGCGGACCCGCCCCGAAGGGTGACCACCCCTGTGTTGTGCAACGGCCTGCGCATCCCGTCAGTGTCGCGGACGTTCCCGGCGCGCACCGATGCCCAGAGCCGCAGGATCGCGCCGTGAGCGACGACGGCGGCACCGCCGTTCGGGCCGGCGACGGCGTGGACCTGTCGTTCGATCTCGTCGACGACCGCGTCGAACCTGCCCAGCACGGTCGCGCCGTCGGGTCCCCCTGGCATCCGTACCTCCAGTCGGCCGTTCATCCAGGCCGCCATGGTGGTCAGGTAACCGCGGACCGCCTCGTCGTCACCGCGCATCTCCAGCTCACCGGCCTCGATCTCGCGCAGCCCGCCACGGACAACGATGTCCAGCCCGCGCTCGGCGGCCAACGGCGCGGCGGTGAGCTGCGACCTGATCTGCGAGGACGCGTACAGCAGGTCGATCCGTTGCCCGGACAGCGCCGCGGGCAGGGCCGCCGCCTGTTCCACGCCGAGGTCGGTGAGGCCGGGGCCGGGAACCCCGGTGTCGAGCAGGCCGAGCACGTTGGACGGCGTCTGGCCGTGCCGGATGAGCGCCAGATGCATCAGGCCCAGTCACCCCGCTGCCACTGCTGCACCTGATCCGATGCCCGCAGATACGACTCCGGGGTGGCGTACCGGGCCGCAGGATCGTTCGTCCCGTCGATCCTGGGGTACGACCCGAGCCAGCGGTGCAACACCGACCTGCGGATCAGCGCGGCCAGCACGTCGGCCATCGCCTCGTCGTGCAGGTGGCCGTCGGCGTCGACCAGAAAGACGTACTCGCCCATCTTGCTGCGGGTCGGGCGGGATTCCAGGCGGGTCAGGTTGATCCCGCGGGAGGCGAATTCGGTCAGCGCCGCGAGCAGCGAGCCCGGATGGTTGTCCACCGACAGCACCAACGACGTTCGGTCGTTGCCGGTCGGCGGCGGCGGCGGGCCGGGCCTGGTCAACAGCACGAACCGGGTCACCGCGTCCCGCACCTCGCCGATGTCCGTTGCCAGCGACTCCAGTCCGTACCGCGGCCCGGCCACCGGAGCGGCGGCCGCGGCGTCCAGGGTGCCCTCCGCCACCGCGGCTGCCGCAGCCGCATTCGACGGCGACATCACCACCTCGGCGTCGGGCAGGTGCTCGGCCAGCCACGGTCGTATCTGCGCGTGGCCGTGCGGGTGGGCCCCCACGGACCGGACCTGAGCCAGCGACGTGCCCGGTCGCACCAGCAGGTCGAACGTCACCGGCACATAGGCCTCCGCGGTGATCATCAGCGGCTCGCCGTGGCTGAGTTCGTCCTGGGTCAGCGGGACAGCACCCTCCACGGAACTCTCCAGCGGCACGACCGCGGCCGCGGCCGCACCGGAGCGAACAGCCGCGATGGCGATCGACACGCCCGCGACGGGGTCCAGGGTGATCGATCCGGCAGCGCTGAGGGCCGGGTCACTCGCGGCTCGCCGAACCAGGAGTCGGGCGGCCTGCTCGGTGAAGGTGCCCTCCGGTCCCAGGTACGCCCAACGTTGGTCCACACCGGTCACCCTACGATGCGCGTCCCCGGCCGATCGCTGATCGGCCCGCCTGGCGCAGGCGGGTCACCGACGTCAGGTACCCGCTCCGGTCTCCGGGGGCTGCGCCTGCAACTGAGCCAGCACCGCGGGATCCTGCGCTTCCATCCAAGCGATCAGATCGCGAAACGGCACGCAGTGCGTCTCCGGCTGCCCGCATTTCTCCAGAATGAAATTGGTCAACGCGGTTTCGTATGCATTGTTGTTCCAGGCGTTGAAGTGATTGCCCAGGATCAGCGGAGCCCGGTTGCCGTTGAACGTCGCGTTGTACATGTCGTCATACGTGGCCTGCACCTGCGCCGCGTCCGCCGCGGACTGATCGGGTGTGACGCCTTTGCTCGATGCGTCCCGCTGCGAAACGTAGAAGTTGTAATCCATGGCGATCTGCATCCGGTCGGTGCCATGGATTGGGAACGTCGGCATGCCCAGCGCCCAGATCCCGTACTGCGGCGACTTACTCGGCCAGGAAACGCCGGTCCTGGTGAACGACGAGTCGTAGGTCATGTTGTGCGCGACCAATGCCGGGAAGAGGTCCTCGGCGTGACCTTCCAGGCAGGGCGTGCGTTCGCCCTTGACCACCGACCCGTCGAACACGAGATCGGGCATGACCACACCGGGGTTGTTTGCCTTGACGTTCTTGACGAGCGCGAAGAACTGATCGAGCTCGTTGTTCCAATCGGCGGTCGTCCAGGCGTTTCCGCTGGGCTCGGCGCCCTCGCAGAAATGCCCGTTGAAGTGGGTGCCGATCTCGTTGCCGGTGCTGTAGGCCTGGTTCAGGTCGGCGATTTCCACCGGTAGATCTGCCGCGGTGTTCCAGTTGATCGACGACCGGCCCGGGCTGTGTCCGGGACCTTGATAGGCGTTCTTCGTCTCGTCGGAGAGCATGTAGGTGCCCGAGAGGAACCCGGTGAAATGGAACGGGACCTTGGTGGCCACATCGAACCAGTGCTGCCATTTCTCGTGCCAACCGACCCCGTCGAAGCTGACCACGATGAACTGCGGCGGTTTCTCACCCGGCGTCAGCTTCTTCGGCACGAAGCCGTCGGGCAGTGCCGTGCCGTCCGCCGCCGTCGGCGCGGGGGCGCTGGTCGGCGCTGCCGGTGAACTCGGGGTGGCGGGATCGGGGGTCGGACTTGACGCCGCCGGCTCGGAGCTCGCACCGGCCGAACTCGCCGGCGCCGCCGTGACGAAGCTGGTGACCGTCGCGTCGTCCGCGCCCGAGGAGTTGGCGCAGGCCGCCACCCCCAGCATGGCCAGAACCCCCACAGCAGCGGCCAGTTTCCGACCCCGACCCACCCGCATTGACCCTCCAGCCAAGACCGCGACCGGTTGTCTGGGGTCGCGGACATCGTTGTCTCAGTGCATTTGCCTGAGATTTCGTTACGAGCCTATTGTCCGCCAACGGCCGTGCGGACACCGTGAAGCCCGTGCCGCGGCGCAACCTGTCGTCCACCCGGAAACCCGCGCCGGGATTTGCGCTGGGGATTTGCGCTGGAATCTGGGAGCTGGGAACCGCATCTCACATCCGCTTCGCAGCCGACGTTGGAACGACCTGCCTAAGCTCGAACGTCATGACCAGCACACCGGTCCCGCCGTGCGTACCGATCGAGCCGACGGGACCCACCGGCCCGACCGAGCCGAGTTCGGAGAGGCCGCAGCCCCGCCCGTACACCGACCGCTCCATCCGCGTTGAGATCGTGCTGCTGTTCCTGGTCACCCTCGGGACCAGCGGGCTTCGCTCGCTTGTCAG
>DASQFG010000193.1:0-2349 GCA_035633315.1 Nakamurella sp.
CGGCGCGGCGGCCGGATGGTCGACGAGCTGGAGCGGATGCTCGAGATCGACCTCTGGTTGCTGAGGTGGTGCAAGGTCGATGGTTTTGTCCGATGCTCGGTTGGCGGTGCTGGTGCCGCACCTCTATGAGGGGGTGCCGCTGTTACAGGCAGCCGCGGCGGCTGGGGTGCCGGAACGGACTGCTCGACGGTGGCTGGCCCGCTATCTCGCCGATGGTGCGGCCGGGCTGGGCCGGTCGCCGCGTTCAGATCGCAAGGGTCGGCGAGTACCGGCCGAGTTGGTCGCAGTGATCGAGGGCTTGGCGTTGCGACGGCCGCCGCCCCGGGTAGCGGAGGTTCACCGGGCGACCGGCGTGATCGCTGCGCAGCGGGGCTGGAAACCGCCGTCGTACACGTTGGTGTGGGAGATTATCGCCGGTCTGGATCGCGGGCTGCTGGCGTTGGCCCACCACGACGGGTCCGTGTACCGGGATTCCTTTGAACTGGTGTTTCGTTGCGAATCTCGGCGTCCGAATGATTTGTGGCAGGCCGATCACACCGAGCTGGATGTGATGGTGCTCGACGAGGCCGAGAGGCCGGCCCGGCCGTGGCTGACCGTGGTCTTGGATGATCATTCCCGCGCGGTGGCCGGATACACGGTGTTCCTGGGGGATCCGACGGCATTGCAGACGGCGTTGGCGTTGCGGCAGGCAATCTGGCGGAAGACGGACCCGGGCTGGCCGGTGTGCGGGTTGCCGGCCGCGTTGTACAGCGACCACGGCAGCGATTTCACCAGCGACCACCTGGCGCAGGTCTGCGCGGATGTGAAGGTGCAGCTGATCCACAGCACACCGGGAAAACCTCGTGGCAGGGGCAAAATCGAACGGATATTCGGCACCATCACCACCGAGTTCCTGCCCACCCTGGCCGGGTACATCCCGCCGGGCAATACGGGCAAACCCGTTACCCCACCAGCGTTGTCGCTGTCCCAGCTCGACGTTGAGATCGGCCGCTACCTCACTCAGGACTATCACCACCGGGTACATCAGGAAACCGGGCAGCCACCGATCGCCCGATGGCTGGGGACTGGGTGGCTGCCGCGGATGCCCGAGTCGCTCGAGGCCCTGGATCTGCTCTTGCTGACCGTGGCGACACCCCGCAAGGTCCACCGTGACGGCATCCGCTGTCACGGGCTTCGCTATCTGGATCTGACCTTGGCGGCCTACGTGGGGGAGCAGGTGACGGTCCGGTACGACCCGCGGGACCTGGCCGAGATCCGGGTGTTCCATCAGGGCCGGTTCCTGTGCCGGGCGGTGTCGGCGGAGTTGGCCGCCTCCACCATCTCGCTGAAGGACCTGCAGGCAGCGCGGAACCGTCGCCGCCGGGAACTGCGGACCGAACTGACCTCGCGGCGGAGCCTGGTCGATGACCTACGCCACCCCGTCGTCGAGCCGGTTCCCAGCGATGCGGTGACGCCGGTGGAGCAACGACCGGCCGCAGCACCCGAGGAAACCCCCCGCACCACCAAGCTCAAGCTCTACCGGGAAGACTGACAGGAAGTGTTGATGTCGACCACACCGACCGATGACACCAGCCGGCCGGTCCATCGGCGTCTGACCCCGTTCATGATCACCAAGCAACACCGGCGGTTCGTCGAGTTCGCCGACACGGTCCGCCGGTCGCGCTATATCGGTGCCTGCTACGGATCGCCCGGCATCGGCAAGACCTTGTCCGCGCGCACCTATGCCGCCGCCGATGACTGGGACTGGTGGTCAACCAGCCGGCACCTGCGAGCCGCAGCACTGCCAACGTCTTTGCTCGAATCCCGGACCGTCATGTGGACCCCGCACGTCATCACCACACCACGGCAGCTCGAGCAGCAGATCGCCTTTCGGTGCTCCGGCCTCAACGACGACATCCAAGCGGCGTTCCACCCCGACTGGGACCCCGAGATGACGTTCGACTTCGAGACGATCCCGCACACCGAACTGTTGATCGTCGACGAGGCAGAGCGCCTCAAAACCCAAGGCCTGGAACAGCTCCGCGACTTCTTCGACCGCAACGACATCGGCCTGATCCTCATCGGCATGCCAGGATTTGAAAAGCAGCTGGCCCGCTACCCGCAGCTGTACAGCAGGATCGGATTCGCCCACCAATACCGGCCGCTGGAGGGCGGCGACGTGATACCGGTCCTGGCCCTGTACTGGTCCGAGCTGGGCCTAGAGTTCCAACCCGTCTCAACCGCCATCGAAGAGGCCGCCCTGGCGATCACCCGCATCACCGGCGGCAACTTCCGCCTCATCGAACGCCTGATGGGCCAAGTCGCCCGGATCATGAGCATCAACGAACTCTCCGCCATCACCGCTGAAGT
>DASQFG010000194.1:0-7260 GCA_035633315.1 Nakamurella sp.
CAGACCATCGACGCTCTAAAGGTGGACGAAGGATGGACCGTTCTACCGGGGGGATTCACCCAACTCGCAACTCAAGAAGTCGTGCGTCTCTAAGCGAACGTGGTATTGCCTGAGTCAAATGAACTCGTCCGGCCGCCAATAAGCCAGCAGGCGGCGGAACCTCGACTACGTCCACCTTGACGATCTAACGCAACCAGCCCGCGCGGGGCCAAGTCGGGCCGTCATCCTGGGGCATCCTGGGGCCAGTTCGGGTTGACACGGCCACGTACCCAGCCAACGTCCAAGTGGCCTACCACTGTCCGTTGCCGTTGAAGTCGGCCGAGGTGCGCGTCAATCCGGCCCGTTAGCCTGGATCGTTCACGCTTGAGCGTCTGAGAGCGGTCGACACGAGTGCGAAGAAGGCGAAAGTGCCTGTCTCGTAACGGATAATAGGACTTGTCTGAGGTTCCATGTCCGGCACGAGGAGGCACTTTCTGAGTGAAGACTATCGCGATGGTCCCACGGGTCAAGGTCAGCGCGGACGGGGACGGTGTGGTCTCGCACGCCGGGGTCGGCCTGCTGCGCGAGGTGGCCGATCTGTCCGGTTTGACCGGCGGGGTGAGCGCTGTGCTGGCGGACACGTACAAGGGCCCGTGGCTGCATGACCCGGGGCGGGTGTTCACCGATCTGGCGGCCGCGGTCGCGGACGGCGCGGACTGCGTTGCGGGGATCGGCGCCCTGGGAGATCAGGAAGCGCAGCACGGGCCGGTGGCGTCGGTGAGCACGGCGTGGCGGCTGATCGACGGCCGGGTCGACGCGGCGCACCTGGCCGGTGTGAAGGCCGCCCGGGCGGCGGCCAGGTGCGCGGCGTGGGCGGCCGGCGCCGCCCCGCCCGGGGGTACGGAGTTGGTGATGGACGTGGACGCCACGATCACCATCGACCACTCCGACCGGAAGGAGAACGCCGCGGCCACATGGAAACGTACGTTCGGGTTTCATCCGCTGCTGGTGTTCCTGGACCGTTCCGACATCGCGGGCGGCGAGGCCCTCGCGGCGATGCTGCGGGCCGGCAACGCCGGCAGCAACACCACCGCCGACCACATCCAGGTCCTCGGTGAGGCGTTGCTGTCGCTGCCCGAAACCTACCGTCCCCGGCCGGGTGACCCGGACAGTCCTCGGGTGCTGATCCGGTCCGATTCCGCCGGTGCCACACACGGTTTCGCCGCAGCGTGCCGGGACGCCGGGGTCGGGTTCTCCTTCGGGTTCCCGGTCACCGCACCGGTGCGGGACGCCGTCGCGACCCTGGCGCAGGCCGCAGAACTGGGCGCCGAACAGGGCTGGACGGTGTGGTACCCGGCGATCGAGGCCGACGGCACCATCCGGGACGGGGCCTGGCTGGCCGAGGCCACCGGCCTGGTCGACCTGTCCGCCTGGCCACCCCGCACCCGGCTGATCCTGCGCAAGGAACGACCCCACCCCGGCGCCCAACTCACCTTCACCGACGACGACGGGCACCGCATCACCGCGTTCATCACCGACACCCCGATCGGCGCGGTGCCCCGCCAACTGGCCGGACTGGATCTGCGGCACCGGCAACACGCCCGGGTCGAGGACCGCATCCGCCAAGCCAAGGCGACCGGCCTGCGGAACCTGCCCTGCCATTCCTGGTCGTCCAACAGCGCCTGGTTGGAGATCGTGCTCACCGCGACCGACCTGATCGCCTGGTGCAAACTCATCGGCTTCCCCGACGAACCCGACCTGGCCCGCTGCGAGATCGCCACGTTCCGCTACCGGGTCCTGCACGTGGCCGCCCGGATCACCCGCGCAGCCCGGCAGACCCGACTGCGCCTGGACCGCACCTGGCGGTGGGCCACCGCCATCGCCACCGCCTGGCACCGCATCCGCACCGCCTTCCCCTGACCCCCGGCCACCCGTCCCTGCGACCCGAAAGACCAAGCACCGGAAGTGGAACCGGCGGCCACCCGAGCCGACACCTGGGCGGCCCCACCTACCCCAACAGCCACAACTACTGCATCCCAAAGCCTCTCAGCCCTGATCATGCCTGCCGAGCAGCCGCGTGAATGATCGAGGCTAACCGAACTACCTGACCGGATTCTCGGGTTGGTCCCACGGTTGGCGCGGGAAATGGTTACGTTCCGAGCTGATGGTCAACGACGGGGATGGGCCGCGGGAGTTGTCGCGGTTGGTGGTGCCGCAACGCGGGTCGCTTGAGGCGACGGGGGATCTGTTCGCGCCGTTCCGGCTGGTCGATGCGGACGGGGCGGTGGTCGGTGCGGCGGCGGCGTTCTTCGCGGAGTTGTCGGCGTGCGGGCGGCCGGCGTCGACGCAGCGGTCGTATGGGATGGATCTGCTGCGTTGGTTCCGGTTCGTGTGGGCAGTCGGGGTCGGTTGGGACGAGGCGACGCGGACCGAGGCACGGGATTTCTGCCGGTGGTTGCAGATCGCGGACAAGCCGGTGCGTGCGCATTGGCGGTCTCCCGGTGGCGGTGCGCCGGCCGCGGCTCGGGCGGGCGCCGGGCAGCCGAACGCGGTGACTGGCAAGCGTTCACCCGGTGTTGGGTATGACCCCTCGACGGCGGCGCATTCGGAGAGCGTGCTTCGTGGGTTCTACGACTTTCATCTCGAGGCGGGTACCGGGCCGATGGTGAACCCGTTCCCGTTGTCCCGGCATCGCGGCGCTGGCCGGGCGGGTGCGCATCACAACCCGATGGATCCGTTCGTCGGGCAACGCAGCGGTCGGTACCGGCCGAAGGTGGTGCAGCGGGCGCCGCGGTGCATCCCGGATCTGGGGTTCGACGAGTTGTTCGCCCGGCTCGGGTCGCACCGCGACCGGGCGCTGGTCGCGTTCTGGGTGTCGACCGGGGCGCGGGCTGCGGAGTTGTTGGGCGCAACGGTTGCTGATGTGGATCCGGGTCAGCAGTTGATCACCGTGCTGCGGAAGGGGGACGCGGGTGTTGCAGCAGTTGCCGGCGTCACCGGATGCGTTCGTGTGGTTGCGGTTGTATCAGGCGCAACTGCACGGTCTGGTGCCGGCCGGGCGGGATCAGCCGTTGTGGTGGACGTTGCGGAAACCGTTGCGGGCGTTGAGTTATGACGCGGCGAGGTTGATGTTCACCCGTGCTGTCGCCGGGTTGGGGGCGAACTGGTCGTTGCACGATCTTCGGCACACGGCGGCCTACCGGATGGCCCGGGACCCGCAGGTCTCGCTCTGCGATGTGCAGTGGGTGATGGGGCACGCGCACTTGTCGACCACGCAGCGGTACCTGAACCCGTTGACGCAGGACGTGATCGAGGGCGTGCTGGCGTTCCATGCCCGCCGCGCGCAACAGGGACCGGCTTCACCGCCGGCGGTGGGCTACCGGCCGGAGGCCCTGCGGGTGTTGTTCGGCAGGGACGCGGTGTGAACCCCACCGGCGGTGACCAGCAGACCCTGCCATGGCTGGCTGCCCCGTTCACGGCCGCGCGGGTGCCGGGTGTCACCGGCGCCGAATTGATGTCCCGGTTCCCGCCGCGCTCGCCGATCGTGTCCTGGTCGGCTACCGAGGCCGGTCGGCCGGAGGTGTTGGGCAGGGTGCTGACACCGCCGTTCGCGTTGGACCAGGTGGGTAGTCAGCAATCGCGGCGGCTGGGTGTGTTGTCCGTGGTGAACTGGCTGGCCGCGCAGCCCGGCGATACCTGGCAGGACCGGTGGCGCTCCAGCGGCGCGGAAGATCAGCCGGACTGGCGGGGCCTGGTGACCGCGACTGCGGGGCACTGCGCATCGACCGCGACGAGCAGCCGAATGCCGCTGCTGCATCTGAGTCCCGGCCTGTTGGTGCTGATCTGCGCCGATGTGATCCGGCCGAGCATGGGGTGGTTGCTGAACTCGCCGCAGGCCCGCCGCAGCCTGGCCGTCGAGATGGCCCGCACCCGGGACCCCGCCGCCTTCGCCGATCTGGACCGGATGTGCGTGGCCGGCGCGGTGGGTTTGCAGGTCGGGCAGCAGGCGTTGGCCCGGATCGGGGTGATCATGGCCGCCAAGGGTGGCACGGTCGCCGACGTGCGGGTCGGGGACTGCCTGGAACTGCTCACCCTTGCCGCGGCGATCGTTCAACGGGACATGCATTCCCGCAGCCCGTTGTTCTATCAGCTGCTGCACGCCCGCGGCGGCTGGAGTCAGGACGCTCCCGCGGCGATCCAGGTGTTCTCCGGCCGCGGCCAACCCAGTTGCGAGCAGCTGATCGACCGCTACCGCATCCAGTGCGCTCCGATGCGGGACGTGCTGGTCGACTACCTCCGCGAGCGGCAGCCCTCGGTGGACTTCTCCTCGCTGCAACGTGAGGCCTACCTGCTGGGCAAACTGTTCTGGGCCGACCTGGAGGCCCACCATCCCGGCATCGACTCGATGAAGCTGTCCCGCGACGTCGCCGCCGCCTGGAAACAACGGGTGATGACCAAAACCAGGACGACCGCCGCCGGTGACGGCGGGCAACCCACCCAAGTGGTGTCGGCCCGGTTGGACGGCCGCAGCGTGATGACCACGGTCCGGGCGTTCTACCTCGACGTCGCCGAATGGGCCGACGACGACCCTGCCCGGTGGGCGCCGTGGGCGGTCCGCTGCCCGGTCAGCGCCACCGACGTCTCGCACAAGAAGGACCGCTCCCACCGCAAATCCCGGATGGACCAACGCACCCGGGAACGGCTGCCGGTGCTGCCCGCGCTGACCGCCTGGGTCGACCGCGAACGTGCCACCACCGCCGCGGTGCTCCACGCCGCGCAGCACACCACGCCGGGCGAGTTGTTCACCGCGGGCGAGGTGACCCTGCGCCGCTCCGTGATGAAGACCCTGACCACCGGGAGGATCTGGGCCGAACACCCCGACACCGGGAAACGGCGCAACGTCAGCTTCGAAGAACACCGCGGGTTCTGGACCTGGGCCATGGTGGAAGTGTTGCGGCACACCGGCATTCGCATCGAGGAACTGACCGAGTTATCCCATCACAGCCTGATCCAATACCGGCTGCCGGCCACCGGAGAATTGATCCCACTGCTGCAGATCACCCCGTCCAAAACCGACCAGGAACGGCTCCTGGTGATCTCCCCGGAACTGGCCGACGTGTTGTCCACCATCATCGGCCGGATCCGCGGCGACGACCGGCCCGACGTCCCGCTGGTGGTGTCCTATGACCAGAACGAACGCGTCTACAACCCGCCCATGCCGCTGCTGTTCCAATTCCCGCGCCGGCTGGAGACCCGGCCGGTCTCCGAAACGGCGCTGCGGAGCTACCTCGACCACGCGCTCACCGCGACCGGGATCACCGACCGCAGCGGCAACCCGTTGCGCTACACCTTCCACGACTTCCGCAGGCTGTTCATCACCGACGCGATCATGCACGGAATGCCGCCGCACATCGCCCAGCTCGTCGCCGGGCACCGCGACATCAACACCACCATGGGCTACAAGGCCGTCTACCCCGAAGAGGTCATCACCGGGCACCGGGCCTTCATCGCCCGGCGCCGCGCGCAACGGCCCGGCGAGGAATACCGCACCCCCAGCGACGAGGAATGGGCGGAGTTCCTCGGCCACTTCGAACGTCGCAAGGTCGCCATCGGCGACTGCGGCCGGTCCTATGCCACCCCCTGTATCCACGAACACAGCTGTCTGCGATGCCCGCTGCTCCGACCCGACCCCGCCGAACGCGGCCGCCTCACCCAGATCCGCGACAACCTCCTGGACCGCATCACCGAAGCCGAAACCAACCGCTGGTTCGGCGAGGCCGAAGGACTGAAAGTCAGCCTCGCCGGCGCCAGCGACAAACTCGCCCAAATGGACCAGATCACCACCCGCCGCGACACGGCGACCAACCTGGGCATCCCCACCTTCACCGACGCGGCCGGCCGCACCACCAACCGGCCTCTTCCGGTCCAAAACCTATGACCCCAAAACACTTTCACGCAAAGAACCTAGGCCCCGACTAGTTCGGAGAAGATCGGTTAGACGCTGTTTGGTTGTGTAAAGTCGCCGAGCGGCAGATGCTGCGCCCGTCGTTCGTGCCGCCGCCGGCGTTCCGGGAATTACGGGATCTGACCCGGTACCGGGTGGACCTGATCACCACCCGGACGTCGGAGAAGCAGCGGGTGGAAAAGCTGTTGGAAGACTCGATGATCAAGCTGTCGGTGGTGGCCAGCGACATCTTCGGGGTGTCCGGGCGGGCGATGATGGCCGCGCTGGTCGCCGGGGAACGGGACCCGAAGGTCCTCGCCGATTTGGCCCGCGGGTCGATGCGAGGCAAGACCGCCCGACTCGAGGAGGCGTTCACCGGGCGGTTCACCGACCATCACGCGTTCCTGCTGCGCACCATGCTGGCCCGGATCGACGGCATCAACACCGACATCGACATTGTGCAGTGCCGGATCGATGAGCAGATCGCCCCTTTCGCGGCGGCGGTGACCCGCCTGGATGAGATCCCCGGCATCGGGATCACCACCGCGCAGGTCATCATCGCCGAGGTCGGCTTGGACATGACCCGGTTCCCGACCCCGGACCATTTGGCGTCCTGGGCCCGGTTCGCGCCCGGGATCAGTGAGTCAGCGGGCCGGAAGAAGGGTGGCAGCAGCACCGGCAAGGGAAACCGCTACCTCGCCAGGGCGCTCGGTGAGGCCGCGGTCGGTGCTGGTCGCACCAAAACGTTCCTGGGCGAACGGTACCGGCGGATCGCCAAACGTCGGGGGAAGAAGCGAGCGATCGTCGCGGTCGGCAGGTCCATTCTCATGATCGTGTGGGAGCTGCTCAGCGACGAGGAGAAGCGATTCGTCGACCTTGGCCCCGGCTATTACGACTCGCGCGTCAACCGCAACCGCAGCACCCGAAACCACGTCCGCGAACTCCAAGCCCTCGGTTACAAAGTCACCCTCGAACCGGCCGCCTGAGCCAACGATGCACGTCTTGAACGGCCCAGCGAACAGCTCCGCCGGCGGTCCAAGGCGCCGTGGTCACCTAGATTTTCGGATTAGGTTGTACCGATGGAGCGTCGCGGCGATCTCCGATGGCCCGTCCGGGTGGCGACCGCCATCGCGGTCGTCCTGATGTTGCTCTCCGTGTCCTTCCTCGTCTGGCGCGCGACCAACCCCGGCCAGTGCGCCCAGCTGTACCCGGCAGCCGACCAGTGGACCGAATCCGGCGTGCTGCCGGATGTGACGGCCGGGTGCCCGCTCAGCGCCGGTGAACTGGTCACCGCGGCCGAGCGGGAGCCGTCCGGCGTTCTGCTGATGGTGATCTCG
>DASQFG010000195.1:0-6901 GCA_035633315.1 Nakamurella sp.
ATGCTGTTCGGCTCGGCCAACCGCGACCCCGCCCGGTTCCACGACCCGGATCGCTTCGCTGTGGCCAGGGGGGAGAGCACCCACATCGGCTTCGGCGGCGGCGTGCACTTCTGCATCGGTGCGCCATTGGCGCGGCTGGAACTGGCGGTTTCGTTGTCCCAGCTGCGGGCGGCCGCTCCTGGGCTGCGGCTGGCCGCCGAGCCGGAATACCAGCCGTACTTCGTGATTCGGGGCCTGCGGGCACTGGACGTGATGACCCGCTGACACGTCCGACCCGGCGCGATCACCCGGTCCGCACCACACCGCTGGCCGTTGCCCGGCACTTGTCCGTGCGGTTCGTGCTGGTCAGCGCCCCGCGCAGCGTCCCCGGCGATCCGCCCACGGACGGTAGCGTGGCGGACGTGCCGGACGAACCCGTACCCGACCCGCGGCGCGCAGGTGCCGGAGCCATCCGCTATGAGGTGTCCGCCGACCGGCCCGCACGGGCGGTGCTGCTCTCGGGCCTGCCCTCGATCCTGCTGGTCCTGGTGGTCACCTATCTGTTCGCGACCTTCTTTCCGGCGATCGGCGCGCTGCTGCTGATCGTGATCCCGGTCGCGGTCGTCGCCGCCCTGGTGGCCGGCGCGGTACGAACCCGGCGAACCCGGCTGATGGTCACCGAGGAGGTCGTGAAGGTCACCAACGGCAAGGCGGGAACGGCCTGCGTGCGGTCTGACATCCAGACCGCTGTCGTCGTCGAGCGATTCGCCCGGCGGCCATTGTCGCCGCGGACGACCGACCTGGTCCTGCTGAACGAGCAGGGACGGACCTTGCTGATGCTCAGCGGGTTGCTCTGGCCGGTGGACGTGCTGCGACGAGTGATCGACATGGTCGAACCGGCCGAGGTGGTCGAAGTCCCAGGGCGGCAGACACCGAAGACGCTGGCCGCGAGGTTCCCCAGGATCCTGGAACGCGCGGAGCCCGAGCCTCCCCGCCGTCGCCGCTGATGGCGCCGCAACCTGGCGCTGAATTCCGGGCGCCGAGCATGATCAACTGATCGGGTGGACTTGTTGCCGATCTACCGCAGCGCCGTTCGTCAGTTCGACTCGCGGGTTCGCGCCGTCGGCGACGCCCAATGGGCGTCCAGGACGCCGGACACGGGGTGGGACGTCAGGGATCTCGTCGGTCACGTCATCGACGGTCAACGCGTCGTCGCCAGCGTGATCGAAGAAGCGTTCGCGGCTCGCCAGGGTCCAGAGGGAGGCGCGGCTCAACAGAACGCCCCCGCCGTCGCCACTGTGTGCGGCGCAGGCGGAGCCGGCGCGGCAACCGGCGTCTCTCACGAGCTGGGCGACGACCCGGTCGGCGCGTGGGAGCAGGCCTCAGCGGCTGCGGTGCAAGCGCTGTCGCGGCCAGGCGCGTTGGACGGTGAGGTGCCGTCCGGCGGCGGCACGATCACGGCACTGCAGTACGGCTGGCGGGCGGCCACGGAACTGACGGTGCACGCGTGGGACCTCGCGCGCGCGACCAACGGCGTCGATGAGTTCCCGAACGATCTGATCGGCGAGGTGCTCGGACACGCCAAGACCTCGTACGACCAGTGGTACAGCAGCGAGACGTACGCACCGTCGATCCCGGTACCGGGATGCACCGACGACCTGATCGAATTGCTCGCGCTGACCGGCCGGAACCGGTGGTGGAGACCGGCGTGATGGCTGTTTCGCTGCAACGAGTTCCGGCCGGCCGGCCGCCAATCAGTCCACCCGGCGCGGCTTCTCGGGCGCCGCGCCGGAGCCCGGTCGGCGACCATCCAGCACCTTGACCGTGGTCGCCGTCGCCCGCCGCAGCCGGGTGTCCGCGCGCTTCGCCTCGCCGACCCATTGGGCGTATTCCCGGCGGTGGCTGGGCGGCAACGCGGCGAACGCCGCGCCGGCCGCGGGGTTCTCGGCCAGCGCGCCGGTCAGTTCCGGCGGAAGGTCCGCGTCGCGGGGGTCGTCGTCGAACTCCACGGCAACGGTTACGTGATCGTCGACGTGCAGCCCCATGTCGGTGAGTTGGGCCTTGCGCAGCCCGATCCATCCCCGCCCGCCGTAGGACGCCAGGGTCGTTCGGAACGCGGGGTGGCCGTTGACGATCACCCGGACCGGCGCCCGGGCGCGCCCGAAGACCTCAACCGGATCGAAGGGCACCTCGATCGCATGGCCCGGTCCGTCATCCGGTCGCAGGACCTGGGCGGTGAACCTGCGCGACGTCATGAGCAGAGTGTCCGCCGGCGGGACGTCGAGGTCGAGATATCAGCGGGGTTCCGTGCGTGCCGCTCCCGGTGATAGGGGTCACCCGACGCCGGAGCGCGCCAGTCGGACAGCGACAGCGGACCGCGGGAGCAGTTCGGCGAGTGGCGCGGTGCCGGCCGAAGACGGCTGGTGGTGTGACACGGGCCGTGACGGCGGGGCTGGCGCGGGTGCCGTCCGGGCGGCTCGGTGAGGGGAGCGCGGCGAGTGGCGCGGTACCGGCCGAAGACGGCTGGTGGTGTGACAGTCGGGCCGTGACGGCGGGGCTGGCGCGGGTGCCGTGCGGGCGGCTCGGTGAGGGGAGCGCGGCGAGTGGCGCGGTGCCGGCCGAAGACGGCTGGTGGTGTGACAGTCGGGCCGTGACGGCGTGGGCTGGCGCGGGTGCCGTGCGGGCGGCTCGGTGAGGGGAGCGCGGCGAGTGGCGCGGTGCCCGGCCGAAGACGGCTGATGGTGTGACAGTCGGGCCGTGACGGCGGGGCTGGCGCGGGTGCCGTCCGGGCGGCTCGGTGAGGGGAGCGCGGCAAGTGGCGCGGTGCCGGCCGAAGACGGCTGGTGGTGTGACAGTCGGGCCGTGACGGCGTCCGGGTGGTCCACATCGACAGCTGGTGTGGCGCCGACCCGCGTGACGGCCGGGGCGAGCCGTCATCGCGCTCGATGGGTGATCCGCAGGTAGTACCCGTCCGGATCGATCACCCGGAAGTCCTGTAGACCCCATGGGCGCCGGATGATGTCCTCCTCGATCGGCCAGCCGGCGTGCCTGATGCGATCACGTTCGGCATGCAGATAGTCCACCTCGAGCACGATCTCCACGCCCGTCGGCGGCCGCCGCTGCGCCGGGCTACCCTCTCCCGGCCGGGCGGCGGCGCCGATCCGTACGGTGTCTCGTTCCAGCGCCAGGTAGGGCTGCTCATCGCCTCTGCGATCGGTGACCAGGGTGAAGCCGAGCAGGTCGACGTAGAACCTGACGGTCGCGTTCAGGTCAGCGGGAAAGATCTCGAGGCGCAGCGTGGTTGGCACCGCTCGACCCTCTCACGCTCCCGTCGCCCTCCCGCCGACGCAGTGGTTGCGCCCCCTTTCCGGCGCGGATCATCTACCTCAGCGCGCATGAAATCGGCGACTTCTGTCACACCAGTCCCATAACCGGCACCTTTGTCCGCGCGGGCGATGTTGATCCGCGCCGGATTCGGGGGTCGACTCAGTAGGCGAAGGGGCGTCTGAGGTCCGCCATCCGCGGAGTCGATCGACTCAGTCGGCGAAGATCGACAGCGGCGACCGGCCGGTGACGACCGAGGTGAGGCCCGCCAGGTGGGCCAGCCTTGCGACCTCGGAGTCACGCATGGCCGGGCCGCCGGCGCGGCCGACGATCACCGCCGTGTCCGGGTCCCACAACGGAGCGGCGGCCATCTCGGTGCCGACGGTTTTCCAATCCTCCGGCACCCAGGCAGCCTCCGGATCCAGTACGGCGGCCTGGTCGACCGGCGCCCAGCCGGGCGTCACCCCGTCCAGGTTGGGTACGCCGCCGCCCCCGGCCAGCAGCCGCACGGTCTTCCCGTCGCCGTTGGACTCGACGCGGACGATCATCGCCCAGCTCGCCCGCAGCACCTGCGGCAGCATCCTGGCCAGGATGGCCACCGCGTCCTTGGGGGTCGCGGCGATCGCCTCGACGAGCTCCCACTCCCGGTGGCGGGCCGCAATCCCCGGATCGGGCCGCACGGATTCGACTCGAACCCCTGGCACCGCCTCCGCGGCGGTGATGAGGACGTCGGGTTGGCGGCCGCTGGGCAGCGCCACGACGATGTCGTCGACCGCCTGTTCCGGTGATCGCTCCACGATGTCCATCGCCAGGATGTCGGCGTCGACCTTGCCGAGCTCGGTCGCTACGGCGCCCAGTGTGCCCGGCTTGTCCGGAAGTACCAGGCGCAGTACGTATGACATAACGATGTGCTCGCCTCCTGAATGGCGGCCGTGACGGAGCCTTCCGCAGCGCTCCCCGGGCATCTGACGCGATGCCCATTGTTGCCTCATCGCGTTTCGATCAGATCACCGAGGTGCGTCCTGCGGGAAATGCGGGCGGCCGGATCCGGCGCCAACCAGCCGCTTCGTCACCGCTGCGTATGCCGGCACCACCCGGCGGGGCGTGACGTCATCCCGGTGTACGACGCCACTGATCACGGCGAGTGAGTGGAAGGGCTGGGTGCCCGACGGCCGCGTCACCGCGGCTGCCGCCGGGACGCCGCCGCCGCGGCCCAAGTGGTCAGGACCGGATATTCGTCCAGGGTCTGCCGGGCCCAGATGGCGCCTCGCTGCGTTGCACTCGTCGCCGATACGACAACGGTATCGGCTCCACAGCGCACACAGTCGCCTTCGCCATCCTTCCCCATCTGGATCCCGGCAACCCCCGAACAACATCCGATCCTGACCACTAAGATCGAGTGGCGCTCCCGGTCACCATCGGGAGCGATCAGCCGGCGGTGTCCTCGCCGCACGGACCCGATTGCACCGAGACACCGCCCGAAACAGCGACCCGACACGTACCGATCCCGACCGAGCGCCCAGGAGAACAGTGTCCAGCGTCCCACCGCCCGAGGCCGAAAACCCGGGCCCGACCCTCACCCGCGACAGCGTCGCCCACCTCGCCCACCTGGCGCGGCTGGAGCTGACCGAGGCGGAGCTGGACCTGTACGTCGACCAGTTGTCGGTGATCCTGCACTCGGTCGCGGCCGTCTCCGGGGTCGTCGGGACCAGGGATATCGAGCCCACGTCGCACGCCGTGCCGCTGACCAACGTGTTCCGCGACGACGTCGTCCGACCCGGGCTCACCAGGGACGCGGCGCTCGCCGGCGCTCCCTCGGCGGAGGGCGGCCGGTTCCGGGTGCCGCAGATCCTGGGTGAGGAACAGTGACCGCCGAACTCACCCGGTTGACCGCCAGCGCACTGGCCGACGCGATCGAGACAGGCCAGGCCAGCGCCGAGGAGGTCGCCCGGGCGCACCTTGATCGCATCGAGGCCGTCGACGGCGCCGTGCACGCGTTCCTGCACGTGTCCACCGAATCCGCGCTGCAGCAGGCCCGCGCCGTCGATCGCGCCAGGGCGCTCGGTGACACCCCGGTCTCCCGGCTCTCCGGGGTTCCGCTGGCGCTGAAGGACATCGTGGTGCAGGCCGGGGTGCCGGCCACCGCCGGTTCCAAGATCCTCGAAGGCTGGATCCCGCCGTACGACGCGACCGTCACCCGGCGGTTGCTGGACGCCGGCGTGGTCATCCTGGGCAAGACCAACCTGGACGAGTTCGCGATGGGATCCTCCACCGAGAACTCCGCCTACGGCCCGACCCGCAATCCGTGGGATCTGAACAGGATCCCGGGTGGATCCGGTGGTGGCTCCGCGGCGGCCCTGGCCGCGTTCGAGGCCCCGCTGGCCATCGGCACCGACACCGGCGGATCGATCCGTCAGCCCGCTGCGGTGACCGGAACCGTCGGCACCAAGCCCACCTACGGTGGGGTGTCGCGGTACGGCGTCATCGCGCTGGCGTCCTCGCTGGACCAGGTCGGGCCCTGCGCCCGGACCGTGCTGGACACCGCCATGCTGCACGAGGTCATCGCCGGGCACGACCCGCTGGACTCGACGTCCATCCCGCAACCGGTGCCGCAGGTGGTGGACGCGGTCCGCCGCGGGCAAGCCGACGGCGTCGCGGGTATGCGGATCGGCGTGGTGAAACAGTTGCGCGGCAAGGGCTATCAGGCGGGTGTGCTGGAGTCGTTCGACGCCGCCGTGGCAACCCTGGCCGCCGCCGGCGCGGAGATCATCGAGGTGGACTGCCCGCACTTCGAATTCGGGCTGGCCGCGTACTACCTGATCCTGCCCAGCGAGTGCTCGTCCAACCTGGCCCGTTTCGACGCGATGCGGTACGGCCTTCGGGTCGGTGACGACGGCACCACCTCGGCCGAGGAGGTCATGTCACTCACCCGCGGAGCCGGCTTCGGCGCCGAGGTGAAGCGGCGGATCATCCTGGGCACCTACGCGCTGTCCGCCGGCTACTACGACGCCTACTACGGTTCGGCGCAGAAGGTCCGCACCCTGATCAAGCAGGACTTCGAGAAGGCTTTCACCGCAGCGGATGTGCTCGTCTCACCGGCGTCGCCGGTGACCGCCTTCGCGATCGGGGAGAAGGTGAACGACCCGCTCGCGATGTACCTGAACGACCTGGCCACCATCCCAGGGTCGCTGGCCGGCATCCCGGCGATGAGCGTGCCCAGCGGCATCGCCTCGGACACCGGATTGCCGGTCGGGCTGCAGATCATGGGACCCGCGCTCGGCGAGGAGCGGATCTACCGGGTCGCCGCGGCGTTCGAGAGCGCTTATGTCGCAGCGCATCACGGCTCGGTGCCGGATGCCGCGCCGGAACTGGAGGTGGGTGTTCGATGACCACGGCCCAAACGCTCGCCGCAGGCCTGATGGACTACGACGAGGCGATCGAGACCTACGACCCTGTGCTGGGTCTCGAGGTGCACGTCGAACTCGGCACCGTCACCAAGATGTTCTGCGGTTGCCCGACCGACTTCGGTGCGGAGCCGAACACCCAGGTGTGCCCGATCTGCCTGGCGTTCCCGGGCGCAATGCCGGCGGTCAACCGC
>DASQFG010000196.1:0-8302 GCA_035633315.1 Nakamurella sp.
AGCCCGGCAACCCCGGGAGGGGCTACCCGATCACCGGTAGGTATGGGCGTAGTCATGGAACTTGTCGACCTCGACGTCGTCCAGCACCGCGAGCGCATCGTCGGTGAGCACCGCGAGCGAGCAGTACAACGACACCAGGTACGACGCGATCGCGCTGCGATCGATGCCCATGTACCGCACCGACAGCCCCGGACCCTGCTCCCCGGCCAGGCCCGGCTGGTACAGGCCGACGACGCCCTGCCGGGCGGCGCCGGTGCGGATCAACAGCACCTTGGTCCTACCGTCCTCCAACGGCACCTTGTCCGACGGGATCAACGGCAGGCCCCGCCAGGTGAGGAACGGCGACCCGAACAGGCTGACCGTGGGTGGCGGCACGCCTCGCCGGGTGCATTCCCTGCCGAACGCCGCGATCGCTTCCGGGTGGGTCAGGAAGAAGGCCGGTTCCTTCCACACCTTGGTGATCAGCCGGTCGAGGTCGTCGGGGGTCGGCGGCCCGGTCAGCGTGGGGAACCGCTGCGAATCGGCGCACTGCGCGATCAGCCCGTAGTTCGGGCTGATGATCAGCTCGGCCTCCTGGTGTTCCTTGATCGCCTCGATGGTCAGCCGCAGCTGTTCCTTGATCTGGTCGTGCGGGCGTGAATACAGATCGGAGACCCGGGTGTGCACGTCGAGAATGGTGGACACCGAGTTCAGGATGTACTCGCGCGGGTTCTCTTCATAGTCGACGAACGTCGTCGGCAACGGCGACTCGTCGTAGTTGCTGCACACCACGTCGACTTCTTCGGGATGCTTGACCTTGTTCACCCGGTAGGCGCCGGCCTCGACCGGCACCCAGGCCAGCATGTGCACCAGCCACCTCGGAGTGATGGTGGCCATCTGCGGGACGGTCTTGGTGACATCCGCGAGATTCCTCGCACCGACATCACCGAGCGCCTGGGACTGGGCATTACCTGCGACCATGCGGAACGCTCCTTGGAACGTCGACGGCTGGGCTGCTTCAGCCGCCGGGATACCCAGACCCTAACCGCTCCGCCATGGCGGCGCGGGGCCGGTCCACGTCGTGGACACGGAGCACCTGCCGGAATCCGCGGGCCCCAGACGGTCGCGGATTCCGGCAGGGGGCAGTGGTCCGGCCAGCCCGTTGCCTCCGGTTGCGGAATCGGCGGAGCCGGAGGGCCAGAGAAGTCGGTGCCTGCGGATCGGGCGGCATCTGGCCGATCTCCGGCCCATGGTGAGAAGTGCGTCCGGCCGGGCGCAGACAGCGAGGGAGGGAACAACCATGGCGTCGAGACGATTGCCGGACGTTGATCGCCGAACACACCGGGCAGGATCTCGCGACGATCGCCAGGGACGCGGACCGCGACCGCTGGTTCACCGCCGGGCAGACGCGTGGCTACGCCTGCGTGGGTCTGGTGTACTGGAGTCGGTCGCCGACATTCGGCCCGCCGCCGACCGCCACCGGATCTGGGTGAGCTGACCCTGGAGCCTGACGCAGCGGCCACGAACGACCGAGCGAACGCCGAGCCCATGGTGGCCAGTGCCAACATCAGCCCCGGCGGGGACGTCGCCAGGTGACCAGCGCGGTGGTCGGTTCCTGCCACGGGACAACGTCCCGGCGGAGCCCCGCGATGGCGTTGGCCGCGGCGTTCGCGGCGTCCATCCGGGATTGCGCCAACTCCGCCCGCAACTCGGCGACATCCTCGGTCACCTCGGCGAGCCGGGCGCGGAGCGCGTCGACCTGCGACTCCAGCTCGATGATCCGCCGGATGCCGGCGCGGTTGACACCGTCGTCCTGGCTGAGCTTTTGCACCTCGCGGAGCAGTTCGATGTCCCGCTGCGAGTAACGGCGTCCGCCACCGGAGGTGCGGCCGGGCGACACCAGGCCCTCCCGGTCGTAGGACCGCAGAGTCTGCGCGTGCATGCCCGCCAGCTGGGCGGCCACCGAGATGACGAACAGCGGCGCATCCAGTTCGAATCCACTGGACACCGGTCCCTGGGACGGTGATTCCCGACCGGCCTTGCGGTGGTCCTCGGGTGACCCCCCGCGGGAGCGTGGCCCGGTCATGACTTGGCCGCCGTCCCCGCGTCGGAACCGGCGCTCTCCCGAGCGCGCAGAGCCCTGGTGATGGCCTCGCGCGGGTCCGCGTCCTGCGCCTTCCTGAACGCTTCCAGCGCCGCCTTGGCCTCGGCGGACAGCCGTTGCGGCACGGACACTTCCACCGTGACGATGAGATCCCCGGTGACGGACTTGCGGTGCACCCCGGCGCCCTTCACCCGGAACTTCCGGCCGGCGGCGGTACCGGCCGGCACCCGCAGCCGGACGGACCCGGACAGTGTCGGCACCGTCAGATCAGTGCCAAGCGCCAGTTCCGGGAACGTCACCGGGACGGTCAGTGTCAGGTTGTCGCCGGCGCGGCCGAACAGCTCGTGACCGGACACGTGCACCACGACGTACAGGTCGCCGGCAGGGCCGCCACCGGGACCCGGTTCGCCCTTGCCGGCAAGCCGGATGCGTTGTCCGTCGGACACTCCCGCGGGGATGCGGGTGGTGAGCCGGCGGGTGTGCAGCACGGTGCGCTCACCGTGGCAGGTCGGGCAGGGATCGTCGATGATCGATCCGGTGCCGTGACAATTGGTGCACGGTTCGGAGAACGCGAACGAGCCCTGGTTGCGGGTGGTCAGCCCGGTTCCCTTGCACACCGGGCAGTCTCGCGGCGAGGTGCCCGGCCGGGCACCGACGCCGTGACAGGTCGGGCAGGTGGTGCGCTCGGTGATCCCCAGCGGCACGGTCACCCCGGACACCGCGTCGGTGAAGGAGATCCGTACCTCGGTCTCCACGTCGGCGCCGCGCCTGGCTCGGGGGGCCCTGGTGCCGGCGGAACCGCCGGCCCCGCGGTTGAACAGCCCGCCGAACAGGTCGCCGAACCCACCGGCACCGCCGGCGGACTGCCCGCCGGCGTTGCGCAGCAGGTCATTGATGTCGAAACCCGCTGTGCCACCGGCGTTCCCGGCGCCGGGCGAACCGAAGCCGCGGAATGCGCCGGACGCCATCAGATCGCGGGCCTCGTCGTATTCCTTGCGCTTGGCATCGTCGGACAGCACGTCATAGGCCTCGGACACGGCCTTGAACTTGTCCTCGGACTGCTTGTTGCCCGGGTTCTTGTCCGGGTGCAGGTCCCGGGCGAGTTTGCGATAGGCCTTCTTGATCTCGGCGCTGCTCGCGGTCTTGGTGACCCCGAGCTCGGAGTAGAAGTCCTTCTCGTAGTAGTCCTTCGCGCTCACCCGGAACCTCCCTTCGTGCTCATTTCGTTGGTGCTCGACTGGTGTCGGTACTGTCTGGTCGGTCTGGTCAGACCGGCCGCCGGGCTCAGCCGAACCGCTCGTCCGGCGTGCTCGCCGGATCCTGGTCGGCCGATGCCGACCCCTCCGCGGCCGGTCCCGGAACCTCGGCTCCGACCTCACCGGTGCCGGTGTCCAGACCGCTTGCCTGGCCTTCACTCTCGTGCTCCGGCCCGGTCACCACGACCACCGCCGGCCGCAACAGCCGGCCGCCGAGGGTGTACCCACTGCGGAAGACCGCCGTCACCGTCGGCTCGGAGACCTCGGCCGACGTGCCGAACTGCACGGCCTCGTGCACGGCGGGATCGAAGGCGTCACCCTCCGCGCCGAGCGGCTCGAGACCGAGCTTGCGCAGCGAGCCGGTCAGCTTCTCGGCGACCGTGCCGAACGAGCCGACCAGATCACCGTGGGCGCGGGCCCGGTCCAGGTCGTCCAGCACCGTGAGCAGTTCGGTGACCACCGTGCCCTTGGCGGCGGCGATCACCTGCTCCCGATCCCGGTCGACGCGCTTGCGGTAGTTCGCGTATTCGGCTGTCACCCGTTGCAGGTCGGCCGTCCGCTCCGCCGCTTCCTGGCGGGCCAGGTCGAGTTCGGCGGCGGAGAGGTCGACCGTCAACGGCTGGGCAGCGTCGTTGGGGTTGGCGGGATCCGGCGCGGCGTGCCGGCCGGCGCCGGGGAACGGGCTCGAACCGCCGAGCGGCCCGCCCGACGGGTCGCGCACCTGACCCGTCAGCGGATCGATCCGCCGGTTGTCCTTGATCACCGGCTCCGGCTCTTCGGAGTGTCCCTGACCGTCCCGGTAGGGCCCAGTCACTTCTTCTCAGCCTCGTCGACGATTTCGGCGTCGACGATTTCCTCGTCCTGCGCCGAACCGTTCGAACTGCCGGACGCCCCGCCGGCTGCACCATCTGGCGAGCCCGCGTTCGATGCATCGGCTTGGGTCTGCGCGTACAGCGCCGACCCCAGCTGCTGCGACTCGTTGGCCAGCTCCTCCACCGCCGACTTCAGGGCCGGGATGTCGGTGCCCTTGAGCGCCTCGTTGACCTTGGTGATCGAGGTCTTGACCCGCTCCTTGGGCTCTTCGGGGAGCTTCTCGTCGTTGTCCTTGATGAACTTCTCGGTCTGATAGACCAGCGCCTCGGCCTGGTTGCGGACCTCGGCCTCCTCGCGGCGGGCCTTGTCATCCTCGGCGTGCGCCTCGGCCTCCCGCATCATCCGGTCGATGTCGTCCTTGGGCAGCGCGGAGCCACCGGTGATCGTCATCGACTGCGTCTTGCCGGTGCCCAGGTCCTTGGCGGACACGTGCACGATGCCGTTGGCGTCGATATCGAAGGTGACCTCGATCTGCGGCACGTTGCGCGGTGCCGGCGGCAGCCCGGTCAGCTCGAACATGCCGAGCTTCTTGTTGTAGGCCGCGATCTCCCGCTCACCCTGGAACACCTGGATCTGCACGGACGGCTGGTTGTCCTCGGCCGTGGTGAAGATCTCCGAGCGCTTGGTCGGGATGGTGGTGTTGCGCTCGATCAGCTTCGTCATGATGCCGCCCTTGGTCTCGATGCCAAGGGACAGCGGGGTGACGTCCAGCAACAGCACGTCCTTGACCTCGCCGCGCAGCACACCGGCCTGCAGGGCGGCTCCGACCGCCACGACCTCGTCGGGGTTGACGCCCTTGTTGGGCTCCTTGCCACCGGTCAGTTCCTTGACCAGATCGGTGACGGCGGGCATCCGGGTGGAGCCGCCGACCATCACCACGTGGTCGATGTCGCCGAGCTTGATGCCGGCGTCCTTGATCACCTGGTGGAACGGGTTGCGGGTGCGGTCCAGCAGATCGGAGGTGATCTTCTGGAACTCGGCGCGGGACAGCGACTCGTCCATGAACAGCGGGTTCTTCTCGGAGTCGACCGTGATGTACGGCAGGTTGATGGACGTCTGCTGCGAGCTGGACAGCTCGATCTTGGCCTTCTCCGAAGCCTCACGGATCCGCTGCATGGCCATCTTGTCCTTGGTCAGGTCGATGCCATTGGCCAGCTTGAACTTGTCCACCAGGTACTTGACGACACGCTCGTCCCAGTCGTCGCCACCGAGCTTGTTGTCGCCGGCGGTCGCCTTCACTTCCACGACGCCGTCGCCGATCTCCAGCAGGGACACGTCGAAGGTGCCACCACCGAGGTCGAAGACCAGGATGGTCTGCTCCTTCTGGCCCTTGTCCAGGCCATAGGCGAGCGCGGCCGCGGTCGGCTCGTTGACGATGCGGAGCACGTTCAGCCCGGCGATCTCGCCGGCCTCCTTGGTGGCCTGCCGCTGAGCGTCGTTGAAGTACGCGGGAACGGTGATGACGGCGTCGATCACCGGCTCGCCCAGGTAGGACTCCGCGTCGCGCTTGAGCTTGCCGAGCACGCGGGCGCTGATCTCCTGCGCGGTGTAGGTCTTGCCGTCGATGTTGACGGTCCAGTTGGTGCCCATGTGACGTTTGACCGAACGGATGGTCCGGTCGACGTTGGTGACCGCCTGACGCTTGGCCACCTCACCGACCAGCACCTCGCCGTTCTTGGCGAACGCGACGATGGACGGGGTGGTACGGGCGCCTTCGGCGTTGGCGATGACGGTCGGCTCGCCGCCCTCCAGGACGGAGACGACCGAGTTGGTGGTACCGAGATCGATACCGACGGCACGCGACATTCAATCCTCCTGCTGCCTCCCTGCCGTTCTGTTATCCGGCCGGGGTCTTGGTCGCGCGGCCCGGGTCGGTACCGCGCGCTATGGGCGGTCGCGCTGCCTCTCGGCTGCGTCGGCACGCCCGGCACTTCTTCTTGGTGATCTGACTGTTGATCTGAACTGTTGATCTGAACTGATGATCTGGACTGTTATCTGAGCTCCACAATGCCGAGGCGTTGAAGGGCTGTCAAGCGACCTGAGTCGATTACGCTCAAGTTTGCTGACCGTTCCAACCGCAAGGCACGCTCATCTATTCCAGGCGTACGTTCACGTCACCCGCTGGTGTCACCCGCGCCTTCAACCCCGATGCGCTGATCAACTGCGCGTTCCATTCCGGCTGCGCTGATCATTAGCACCGAAACCTGCCCGTTATGGGCGCTTCGCCGGTATTTTCGTCAGCGCACCCGGCGCCGAGGCCGATGTTGATCAGCGCAGCGATCAACAGCTGACATATTGACAGCTGACTCGTATGCTTTGACAGATGCGGACCACGATCAGGTTGCCGGACGACCTGTACCAGCAGGTGAGGGCCGAGGCGCTGGCCGCCGGGAGCACGACCACGTCGTTCATCGAGGAGGCCCTGCGAGCCGCGCTCCTTCGCCGAGGGCGCGTGCGCCCTGACGCCGATCGCTACGAAGTGGAGCCGTTCGTCGGTACCGGGGTGCTGCCGGGTGTCGATCTGACCAACAGCGCGGCGCTGCTCGAGCTGATGGACCGGTAGTGATCATCCCCGACGTGAACGTGCTGGTCGGAGCGTTTCGAACCGATGCCGATCGGCACCCGGGGCTGCGTGGCTGGCTCGAGGGAGCGGTTTCCGGCCCCGAGCTGCTGGCGTTGTCGGATTCCGTGCTGGGCGGCGTGGTCCGCATCCTGACCCACCGGCGAGTGTTTGCGGTGCCCACTCCGCTGGTCACCGCGCTGGATCAGATCGCCGCCCTTCGCGACGCCGACGGGGTAATCAGGCTGTCGCCCGGGCCGCGCCATTGGGACATCGTCGATCGGCTCTGCCGGGACAGCGACGCTCGCGGCAATCTGGTCGCCGACGCCCAGCACGCAGCCCTCGCCGTCGAGCACAACGCCGTCTGGATGACGCTGAACCATGATTTCGCCCGGTTCCCGGGCCTGCGCTGGGCGCATCCGCTGACTGGTTGATCTGGTCCGGACCGGGTTGGAAATGCTGTCGGACAAGCCATCTGCCTCGAGGAGACAATGACCCGTGACCTCTACACCTGCCGCGCTGGCCATCCACCGCGAGCTGACGGCTCGCGGCCCGCTGACGCTGATGGAGTTACGCGCGGCGCTGGCCAGCCAGAGCGTCGCTGTCACCGAGCACGATCTGGAGGAACTGGTCGACAATGAGATTCCGCTCGTCACCGAGATCGCCATCACCGAACCGCCGGTCTACATCGCACTCGATCGTGTCCTGCTGGGTCGGGTGTTCACGCATCGGCTGACGGCCGAGGAAATCCTGTCGGACACGGTCGCCATCGAGCCCGACTTCGTGGCTCTTTCCACGATTACCAGCGAAGCACCCTTCGACCAGCTGGATGACGGCGAACGAATCGACCAGCTGTTCGTCCAGGCCGGGCAGGACCTGGCTACCTCTTTCGACCTTCCCCAAGGAACGCTGGTCGAGTTCGATCCGGGAGATCTCGTCGGCTTCGCGTTGACCGAAGACGGCGTTCGTGTCGAGACGATCGAACGGATCGTCGCGGCTCCTTCCGACATCGCCGACCGCATCCAGCTGCACTTACCCGACGCACCGTTGATGCTGGAAGAACTCATCCTGCAGCTGTGCGTCGACGACCCGGAACTGTTCGCGGCACCCTTGCCGCCACTCACCGAACTGCTCGCCGGCTGGCAGGTGGAGTGTGTCGGCGACTATGTAGCGCCTGTCGGATTCGACTTCGCGGCGTGGCGGACGGTCCGTAGCGTGCTCTGGCTGGGCCATCGGTACGGCATCGCGGACGAGGAAGCAAACGCTGTGGACGTCTTGCGGCACGTGTACTTCGAGGTCGCGGCGATCGTCGAGGCATTCCAATCGGTCACCTCTGACAAGCCAGACCAGCCAGACCAGCCAGACCAGCCAGACCAGCCGGACCAGCCGGACCAGCCGGACGACGAACTCGACGCCGCCAGCAACGCCGACCTTGCCCTCGGCGATCCGACTCGCGGATCGATCCACGCCCCGGAAGTCCAGGCCGCCGTCCGGTTGCTCGCCGACCCAGACGTCGCCGCGGCACTGTTC
>DASQFG010000197.1:0-2187 GCA_035633315.1 Nakamurella sp.
GCCGCTCCGGTCGACCGCAGCGCGTCGGGCGCCGGCAACGGCGGGACCCCGGCGGCGACTTTCGCCGACCGCCACATCGGGCTCGACACCCCGGGCCTGGCCACGATGCTGCACCTGCTGGACCAGCCGAGCCTGGACGAACTCGAGCTCGCTGCGGTGCCGTCGATCATCCGTCACGCCGTCCCGCTCGAGCTTCCCCCGCCCGCATCCGAGGCCGAGGCGCTGACCGAGCTGCGCGCGCTGGCCGCGCGCAACACCCCGGTGGTCCAGATGATCGGGATGGGCTACCACGACACGCTCGTCCCGGCGGTGATCAAGCGCAACGTGCTGGAGAACCCGGCCTGGTACACGGCCTACACGCCGTACCAGCCGGAGATCTCCCAGGGCCGGCTGGAGGCGCTGCTGAACTTCCAGACCGCGGTCGCCGACCTCACCGCACTGGAGGTCGCGAATGCCTCGATGCTCGACGAGGCCACCGCCGCGGCCGAGGCGATGACGCTGATAAAGCGGACCGCGAAGTCCAAGTCCCGCCGGTTCGTGGTGGACGCCGACACGTTGCCGCAGACCATCGCCGTCATCCGGACCCGCGCCGAACCGATCGGTATCGAGGTCGTTGTCGCCGACCTGTCGCTGGGCGCCGAGGCGCTGCCGGTCGGTGATTTCTTCGGCCTCCTGCTGTCCTACCCCGGCGCGTCCGGGGCCGTTCGCGATCACGCCGAACTGATCGACGCCGCGCACCAGCGGGAGGCCAAGGTCGTCGTCGCCAGCGACCTGTTGGCCCTGACGCTGCTGCGTCCGCCCGGCGAGATCGGCGCGGACATCGCGGTTGGCTCGTCGCAGCGATTCGGCGTGCCGCTCGGGTTCGGCGGCCCGCACGCGGGGTTCATCGCGGTGCGTCCGGAGCTGCAGCGGCAACTCCCCGGCCGGCTCGTCGGGGTGTCCCACGACGCGGCGGGCACCACCGCGTTCCGGCTCGCGCTGCAGACCAGGGAGCAGCACATCCGCCGGGAGAAGGCGACCTCCAACATCTGCACAGCGCAGGTCCTGCTGGCCGTCATGGCCTCCATGTACGCCGTGTACCACGGGCCGGACGGGCTCAAGGCGATCGCCGAGCGGATCCGCGGCAACGCTCTGTGGCTGGCCGCCACGCTCGACGCCGGTGGCTTCGACGTCGAGCACCAGTTGTTCTTCGACACTGTCCGGGTCCGGGTTCCGGGGCGCGCGAAGAAGATCGTCGCGGCCGCTCGACAGCGCGGCGTGAATCTCTGGGCCGACGGAGATGACGCGATTCAGATCAGCATTTCCGAGGCCACCACCGGCACGCACCTGACGGCCGTCGTCGAGGCCTTCGGGCTGACTGCCGGGTTCGCGGCCTACGCGCCGCTGATGCCGACGGCGGTGACGCGCTCCAGCGAGTACCTCACCCACCCGGTGTTCCATACCCATCGCAGCGAGACCTCGATGATGCGGTACCTGCGCCGGCTCTCGGATTCCGACCTGGCGTTGGACCGGTCGATGATCCCGCTCGGCTCGTGCACGATGAAGCTGAACGCCGCCACCGAGATGGAGGCGGTGACCTGGCCGGAGTTCGCGGGCCTGCACCCGTTCGCGCCGGTCGAGGACGCCGCCGGGCTGCTGGAGTTGATCGACCAGCTCTCCGGCTGGCTGTGCGAGATCACCGGTTACGCGGCCGTTTCGCTGCAGCCGAACGCCGGGTCGCAGGGTGAGCTGGCCGGGCTCTTGGCGATCCGCGCGTACCACCGGTCCCGCGGTGACGAGGGCCGCACAGTGTGCCTGATCCCGGCCAGCGCGCACGGCACCAATGCCGCGAGCGCTGTGATGGCCGGTATGCGCGTGGTGGTGGTCGCCACCCACACCCGCGGCAACGTGGACATGACCGACCTGCGCGCCAAGATCGACAGACATGCCGACGAGCTCGCCGCGATCATGGTCACCTACCCGTCCACCCATGGGGTTTTCGAGGACACCATCACCGACCGGGCGGACGCGGTGCACGCAGCCGGCGGTCAGGTCTACATCGACGGCGCGAACCTGAACGCGCTGGTCGGGGTGGCCCGGCCGGGCGCCTTCGGCGGCGACGTGTCACACCTGAACCTGCACAAGACGTTCTGCATCCCGCACGGCGGGGGAGGGCCGGGCGTCGGGCCGGTCGCCGTGGCAGCGCAC
>DASQFG010000198.1:0-13258 GCA_035633315.1 Nakamurella sp.
GTGCCGCCGGAGCGGGTGCTGCTGCTCACCTTCACTCGCCGGGCCGCCGACGACATGATCGCCCGCGCCGCGGCGATGTGTACCCGGCAGGACGCGGGACGCAGAGTCCAGGGCGGCACCTTTCACGCGGTCGCCCATCGACTGATCGCCGGCCACACCGCTTCACTCGGCCTGCCGGACGCGGTCTCGGTGTTGGACCGCGCCGATGCCACCGACGCCATGGACCTGCTGCGGCACGACTTCGACCTCGCCGGCGGCCGCACGCGGGTACCGAACGCGTCGACGCTGGTCGACATCTATTCCCGGTCGGTCAACACCGGGCGGCCGGCCAGAACCCTCGTCGCGACCGACTTTCCTTGGGTGGAGCCACATGTCGATCAGGTGATGGCGCTGCTGCGCGGGTACGTGGTGCGCAAACGCGAGCGCGGACTGCTGGATTTCGACGACCTGCTGCTGGCTTGGCGAAGCCTGTTGACTGACCCGATTCTCGGGCCCGAGCTGGCCGCCAAGTGGGATCACGTGCTCGTGGACGAGTACCAGGACGTGAATCAGATCCAGGTCGACATCGTGCGCGCGTTGCGGCCGGACGGGCGCGGCCTGACCGTGGTCGGTGACGACGCGCAGGCGGTCTACGCCTTCCGCGGCGCGGACAGCGCCCATCTGGTCGACCTGACCACCGCATTCGAGGGCGTCGACGTCGTCCGGCTGGAGCGGAACTTCCGGTCCCGGCAACGGCTGCTGGACCTGGCCAACGGGGTCCGGCCCGGTCGTGACGGGTTCCGCCTGGTGCTGCGGTCGGACCGACCCGGCGGTCGCCGGCCGCGGCTGGTCCGCTGCCACGACGCGCCCGGCGAGGCCCGTGCGGTGACCGACGCGGTGCTGGCCGCGGTCGACGACGGCCGCCGGCTCCGCGATCAGGCGGTGCTCATGCGCACCGGCCACCACAGCGACCTGCTGGAGGTCGAGCTCACCGCCCGCCGGGTGCCGTTCGTCAAGTTCGGTGGCCTCAAGTTCCTGGAAGCAGCCCACGTCAAGGACTTCGTGGCCGCGTTGCGGGTGCTGGACAACCGGATCGACGAGGTCGCCTGGTTCCGGCTGCTGCGCCTGCACGACGGCATCGGGCCGTCCCGGGCCAGGAGCCTGCTCGATGCCCTCGCCGGCGACGCGTCGGGCACCCCGATCGGCGACGCCCCGCACGGCGACGCCCCGCACGGCGACGCCGCGATCGGCGACGCCGCGATCGGCGACGGCGCGATCGGCGACGGCGCATTCGGCGACGGCCGGTCAAGGGGTGACGGCGCACTCCCGGAGGATCCGACCCGAGCGGGCCATGCGGTGGCGGTCGCCGGTGCTCCCGCGATGTCCAGGGTCGCGCTCGCCGCCACCCTCGACGGGATCACGGCGGCCCGCAGGATGACCCGGATCGGGGACCGGGCAACGGCCTGCCTGGCGTGGCTGCGCCCGCTGCTGACGGCTCGGTATCCGGATGCCGGGGTGCGGATCGCAGATCTGGATCGGCTGGTCGCGGCGGCCGCGACCGCCCCGGATCTCGCCGCGTTCGTGGCCGAGCTGACCCTGGACCCGCCCGCGTCGACCGGCGATCTCGCCGGGGCCCCGCACCTGGACGAGGACTACCTCACGCTCTCTACCGTGCACTCTGCCAAGGGCCTGCAATGGCCGGTCGTGCACGTCATCCACCTCGTCGACGGCGCGTTCCCGGCCGACATGGCGTTGTCGGGGCCGGCCGGCCTGATCGAGGAGCAGCGGTTGTTCTACGTGGCCGTCACCCGGGCCGCCGACGAACTCTCGCTGTACGCGCCGCTGCGGATGCCGCACCACCGGCACGGCCGCGACGACAAGCACAGCTTTGCCCCGCTCAGCCGGTTCCTGGATGAGGGCGCCTTGTCCACCATCGATCTCCAGGACCTCGCGCCGCCCCGCCCGGCACCCGCAACACCGAGCAACGGCCCCAGGATCAGCCTGCCCACGCTGGACGACCTCTGGGCCTGAACACCCTCATCACAACCGAGGTTGCCGGCACGGTCATCGGCACGGTCAGAGGGTTACCAGCCAGTCGATGACCGCCGAGGCGATGGCGCCATCGGCGTTGCGCGGATCGTGCCCGCCGGTCAGCCACCCCTGGGTCACCGGGCCGGGAATGGTGCCGATGTGGGTGCCGAACTCGTCAGGCGAGCCGAAGGGATCCTTGGTTCCCGAGACGAAGAGCACCGGCACCGTGATCGCCGGGAAATGGTCCACCCGCAACTTCTCGGGCTGGCCCGGCGGGTGCAGCGGGTAGCTCAGCAGGATCAGCCCCGCTGCCGGCAGCCCCTCGGCCACCGCCATCGAGCACATCCGTCCGCCGTACGACCGTCCACCGAGCACCAGTCGATCAGGCTCGACACCGGCCCGGGAGATCAGCGCCGCGGCCTCGCTGACCAGGTGCGCGATCGCGACCGGGGCGCGGTCGGGTGCCCGGCGTCCTTCCGTGCGATACGGGAAGTCGATGCGTGCACAGGGCAGCGGCGCCAGCGCCTGCTCGAGCGCGACAAGGGTGTGGCTGTCCCTGTTGGCGCCCGCACCCGGCGCGAGCATGACGGCGCCCGCTCGACGCCCGGGTGCATCCGCGCGGGTCCGTGTGGTCTTCGCGCCGGTTGTCCTGTTCTGTCCCATGCTTACTCCCGTTGCTGACGCCCGACGGTCAGCACACCACAGCGACGTCGGTCACAACAGGGTGACCGGCCCGGGCCGGCCAACCAAGGTGCTCCACCTGATGGCGCCACCGGCTCCGGGAGCCGTGACCGACGCGCCGGACACTGTGCGGATCACGGGGGCGGATCACCCCAGGGGCGGATCACCCAAGGGGCGGATCACCCAAGGGGCGGATCACCCAGAGGCGGATCACCCAGAGGCGGGCGTCACCGTGGTGGTCGAGGTCGCACCTGCGGGTGACAGTGCCTGTGCGGGCGACGCCGCCGGCACAGAACGGCAGCCCAGGAAGGGATTGTCCCCGGCAACCACGCCGATCGCGTACACGCAGACCGAGTTGGCCCCCGGCTGCAGCGGCACCGACCCGGAGAACCCGTGCTGCCCGCTCACCCCCATCGCCGCATTCACATCGGCCCGCGGCCTGTCCGCCATCAGGGCATATGGCACCCCGTCGACGTACGCATGCACCGAAATGGACTGGCCGGGCGCGTTCGGGTCGAAGGCCCAGCCGGCGATGTTGGCCACGCCTCCGGCGTTGGCCGCGAAGTCGTAATTTCCGATCGGCGAGGACAGTCGCACCGTGCGGCAGCCGAGGAACGGGTTGTTCCCGGTCAGGCCGATTGCGTACGCGCAGACCGAGTTGGCCCCCGGCTGCAGCGGCACCGACCCGGAAAAGCCGTGCTGCCCGCTCACCCCCATCGCCGCATTCACATCGGCCCTTGGCTTGTCCGCCGCCAACCGCACGCCGACCCCGTTGACATAGATATCCACCGGAATCGACCGCTCCGGTGCACCGGGATCAAACGCCCAGCCCGCGACGTTGGCGACGCCAGAACTCACCGCCGCGAAGTCGAAGCTCCCGAGCGGCACGAAATACTGCACCGTGCGGCAGCCCATTGAGGTGTTGTTGCCCGAGGCGACCCCGATGGAGTAGGCGCAGACGTTGTTCGAACCGGACTGCAGGGGCACGGTCACGCTGAAGCCGTGACTACCGGTGATGCCGTACGCGGCGTTCACATCTGGACGGCCCCCGTCGGCGACGAAGGGGTAGCCGGCTCCGTTCACGTAGATGTGGGTCTGGATGGACGTGCCGGGTGAATTCGGGTCGAAGGCCCAGCCGGCGACGGTGGCGCTCCCGCCGGACACCGCGACGCCATCCAGGCTGCCCACCGGCGGCGCCGGTGCGGCCGACGGCGACCCGGTGAGTCCGAGGGTTCTCGCGCACGCCCACGGCCCCCAACCCCGCTGCTGCCACAGGCTCAACGCCAGGGCATCCTGAGTTGCCGGACTGGCCTCGTTCGGGTATCCGGCCCCACCGATGCTCCGCCACGTGCCCACATCGAACTGATATGCCCCGTAATATCCGTTTCCGGTGTTGTTCGCGTAATTGTTCCCGGATTCGCAGACGCGCAGCCGGTACCAGTCGTCCGCCGATGGATCAGCTGCTGCACTTGTCCCGATCCCGGACAACGTCATCCCGGCGAAGGCCACGAATGCCCCAAGAAAAAGGATCACCGACGACCTGCCGGGTCGATAGTCGCGCACATGTGTTCGAATTAGGCGTCCAGCGTCGTATTCGGGCACAGTGCCTTCCATTCCTGTGAGAATCCTTGGCAAATATCTCGGGGTCCGGGTCTCAGCCAGAACAGCTGGTGCGCGACCATGTCGCGAATACCGACGCCCGACCGGAATTTCACCGGAACCTGACGATAAGGCACGCAGGCCGTTATCGGAACGTAATCACTCGAAGGATGTCCAGTTCCGCCGAGAATATCTGCGATACGCGAAGGACACGACTGTTGCGTAGCGAGCAGGAGAGAATTGTCGCCGGCTTTGGCCACGTAGCGTCACTATTCCGCCAGCGGAAACTCGGCGTCGGGCCTGCGCTCGCCGCCTGCGCTCGCCACCCCGCCGGGGACGCGCCACGGCGAACAGCCGGCGTCGCCATCGGGCCGCGACAGCCGCAGAATCGGCTCTGCGGGACCTCGGGGCGGGTTTGGCCAAGCGACCGACGCAGGCCATCGCCCCAGGCCGGCGCGCCACTCCCAGGTGTTTCGACTAGCCTCGGGGTCCCCGCTCGGCGGGCTCAGCCCGGAACAGTCAGCTGCGTCGACCGAGCGGAACCACCCAGGCGGGTCCGCATCCGCACGGCGGTGGACGTTCGGCGGTGGACGTTCGGCGGTGGACGTTCGGCGGTGGACGTTCGGCGGTGGACGTTCGGCAGTGGACGTCCGGTGGTTGACGTTCGGAGCGGACAGCGTTGCCCGACCCCGCTGCCCGTACACCACCATGCCCGTTACACACCATGCCCGTCCCTACTGACAGGTCCCCCCAGGGGCCGCGAGGAAAGAGCCGATGAGCCCGCGTCAGCACAAGTACCTGTTGGACGAATCGGAGATGCCGACCCGGTGGTACAACATCATCCCCGATCTGCCGGCTCCCCCGCCGCCCCCGTTGCATCCCGGCACCCATCAGCCGGTCGGTCCCGACGACCTCGCCCCGCTCTTCCCGATGGAGCTGATCCTGCAGGAGGTGTCCACCGACAGCTACATCGACATCCCGGACGAGGTGCAGGACATCTATCGGCTCTGGCGGCCATCGCCGCTGTACCGGGCGCATCGGCTGGAGCAGGCGATCGGCACGCCGGCGCGGATCTACTACAAGTACGAGGGCGTCTCACCGGCCGGCTCGCACAAGCCGAACACCGCGGTGCCGCAGGCCTATTACAACGCCAGGGCCGGCATTCGCAAACTCACCACCGAGACCGGCGCCGGCCAGTGGGGTACCGCGCTGGCCTTCGCCTGCGCACTGTTCGGCGTGGAGTGCGAGGTGTGGCAGGTCGGTGCATCGTATGACGCGAAGCCCTACCGGCGGACGCTCATCGAGACGTTCGGCGGCACCGTGCACCGCTCCCCGTCGCAGCTGACCTCGGCCGGTCGCACCTTCCCCGCGGACCACACCGGCTCGCTGGGCATCGCCATCTCCGAGGCGGTCGAGATGGCGGCCGCCGATCCGGACACCAAGTACGCGCTGGGATCCGTGCTGAACCACGTGCTGCTGCACCAGACGATCATCGGCGAGGAAGCGCTGCTGCAGTTGGCGAAGGCCGGCGAGAGCGGTGCCGACCTGGTGGTCGGCTGTACCGGCGGCGGGTCCAACTTCGGCGGCCTGGCCTTCCCGTTCATCCGGGAGAAGCTCGCCGGCCGGCAGTCACCGGTGATCCGCGCCGTCGAACCCGCGTCCTGCCCGTCGCTGACCCGCGGCGAGTACCGCTACGACTTCGGCGACACCGCCGGGTTCACCCCGCTGATGAAGATGCACACGCTCGGGCACGACTTCGTGCCCGACCCGATCCACGCCGGCGGCCTGCGCTATCACGGCATGGCGCCGCTCATCTCGCACATCTACGAATTGGGGCTGCTGGAGGCCGTCGCGATCGACCAGACGGAGTGCTTCACCGCCGCGCTGACCTTCGCCCGCTCGGAGGGGATCGTGCCGGCTCCGGAGCCGACCCACGCACTGGCCGAGACGATCCGTGAAGCGATTTCCTGCCGTGAATCGGGCGAGGAGAAGGTCATCGTCACCGCGCTGTGCGGTCACGGGTTGCTCGATCTCGCGGCCTATCAGAATTTCCTGTCCGGTGAGATGGTGGATTCCGGACTGTCGGACAGCGATCTGGCGGCGGCGCTCGCTGCCGTCCCGGTGGTGACCGGCTGACCATGACCTCCGGGCCACCCCAGGCCGTCCCCACCAGCGAGAACCCCGATACCGCAGCCGCTCTGGAGTTCGCCCGGACGCTGGCGGCGGCGCTGGATCTGGAACCGCTGCCGCGGGAGGGCGGCCTGTTCCGCCGCACCTTCACCGGCGACGGCGCGACCGCGATCTATTTCATGCTGATCGGTGAGGAGTTCTCGGCGCTGCATCGGCTGGCGGCCGACGAAATCTATTGCCACCACGCCGGCGCGCCGCTGCGCATGCTGCTGATCGACCCGGCGGGTGGGTCACGGGAGGTTCTGATCGGGCTGGACGCCCTCGCCGGGCAACATCCGCAGTTCGTCGTGCCGCGTGGCTACTGGCAGGGGTCGTCGAGCGACGGGTCCTGGAGCCTGGTGTCCACCGTCGTGGTGCCGGGTTTCGAGTGGCGGGACTTCACGCTGGGCGATCGTGATGAGCTCGAGCGGTTGAGTCCCGTCGCGGCAGAGCGCATTCGACAGCTGACGCGCCGGAACCTCCTACCGTGACCACGATCCCGTCAGGTTGATGGCGCGACGGAATGCGCTGCGGTGCGGCTTCCGGCCACTCGTGGTGAGTGACGCCTGTGCCGACCGCTCTGCCGCCTATCATCACAACTCGAACCTGCGTGACCCGGACGCCAAGTCCGCCGACATCATCGATGTGGCAGAGGCTCTCGCCCGCATCGCGGCGGGCTAGGCGCTGCTGACCGGTGCACTGCCCAGGTTCGCAACACGGCACGACGGCGTGCGGCCCGCGCTCCTTACCGCGGGCGTCGGGGGCATGCGCGAGCCGATCGCCCCGTCCCGACGACCAGGTGCCGCGTTATGGCCGCTCGCCCACCCGACCCTCCAACAGACGGGCTCATTGCGTTTCCTTGACGACCGTCACGTAAAGACACTACAGTGATGCGGTCGCCGAAGAACGGGGTGCCGTGAACAGTCCGAACATCCGCCCGCTCGAAGAGGGCATCGAACGAGACCTGCGAGGGCTCAACTACGGCAGCTACCTGCATCTTGACGAGCTGCTCGGTGCGCAGATCCCGCTGTCGGACCGGCATGACGAGATGTTGTTCATCATCCAGCACCAGACCACCGAACTCTGGATGAAGCTCGTCATCCATGAGCTGCGCTCCGCCATGTCGTTGATCGCGACCGACGAACTGGGGCCTGCACTGAAACGGCTGGCCCGGGTGAAGCACATCCAGAAACAGATGACGGACCAGTGGTCGGTGCTGGCCACCCTCACCCCGAGCGAATACGCCCAGTTCCGCCACCTGCTCGGCAAGTCCTCGGGTTTCCAGTCCGCGCAGTACCGGCTGCTGGAGTTCCTGCTGGGCAACAAGAATGCCGCGATGATCGCGGTCTTCGATCACGACCCGGACATCCAGGCCGAGTTGCAGCAGGCACTGGCGGCGCCCAGCCTGTACGACGAGTTCCTGCTCTTCCTGGCCAGGCGCGGCTATCCGATCCCCGCCGAATTGACCGATCGGGACTGGACGCAACCACATTCGTTGAACGACGACCTGGTGCACGTTTTCGCCGCGGTCTACGAAAAGCCAGAAGAGCAATGGGATGTCTACGAGACGTGTGAAGAACTCGTCGACATCGAGGACACCTTCCAGACCTGGCGGTTCCGGCACCTGAAGACGGTGGAGCGGATCATCGGTTACAAAAAGGGGACCGGAGGATCGTCCGGGGTCGCGTTCCTGCAACGAGCCCTGTCGTTGACGTTCTTCCCCGAACTGTTCGCCGTCCGCACCGATATCGGGCGCTGAGCGCATTTCGCATCGCACCATTCATACTCATGTTTTCATGTGCCACCTCCGGTGCGCCGTCGCACCGGATCAGAAAGGGACCCTGCGTCGATGTCCACCGCCGTGACCACGTTCGATCGCGACCGCGCCGTCGCGCTGGACGCCACCGACCCGTTGGCGCATTTCCGCAGCCGCTATCTGGCGCAATCCGACGATGTCGTGGCCTATCTCGACGGCAATTCGCTGGGACGTCCGCTGGCCTCGATCGGAACGGTGTGGTCGTTGTTCGCCGCGGATCAATGGGCGAACCGGCTGATCCGCGGATGGTCGGAGGGCTGGATCGAGTTACCGGAGATCGTCGGTGACGAGCTGGCCGCGGCCGCGCTCGGTGCCGCGGCCGGCCAGACCGTGATCGCCGATTCGACCACGGTGAACTTCTACAAGGCGATGCGGGCGGCGCTCAATCTCCGCCCCGACCGGCGGCGGGTGATCTTGGACCGGGACAACTTCCCCACCAACCGCTACGTGGTGGAGTCGCTGGCCAAGGACCTGGACCTCGAGCTGGTGTGGCTGCAGGCGCCGCCCGACTCCGGCGTCACTCCCGAGATGGTGGCGGAGGCGGTCGACGAGCGAACCGCGCTGCTGACCTTGAGCCATATCGCCTACCAGTCCGGCTATCTCACGGACATGCGATCGATCACCGAGATCGCCCACGCCGCCGGTGCTCTCGTCGTCTGGGACCTCTGTCACTCGGTGGGTTCGACAGAGATATTCCTCGACGAACACGACGTCGACTTCGCGGTGGGCTGCACCTACAAGTTCGTCGGCGCCGGGCCGGGAGCACCGGCGTTCGGGTACGTCAACCGACGCCACCACGACCTGCTTGACCAGCCGATCTGGGGCTGGCTCGGCCGGGCGGACTCCTTCGAGATGGAACAGGGCTACCTCCCGGCCCGTGGCATCCGCAGCATGCTGTCCGGAACCCCGCCGATTCCGGCCATTCTCGCGGTCCGTGAGGGGGCGGCCGTGATCGCCGAGGCCGGCATCGGCGCGATCCGCGCGAAGGCGGTGGCGCTGACCGACATGGTGGTCGCGCTGGCCGATGAATGGCTTGTCCCGCAGGGATTCTCGCTGGGCTCGCCGCGGGACAGCGCGCGGCGCGGTGGTCATGTCAGCGTGAACCGCGCCGACGCCAGAGCGGTGTGCGCGCGGTTGATCGATGCCGGTGTACTGGCCGATTTCCGCGCGCCGTCGAGTATCCGGATCGGATTGTCGCCGCTGCCAACTGGTTTCGCCGAGGTGTGGGACGCGATGGATCGGATGCGCGAGCTGACCCGGTGATGATCGCCGCCACCGGCTCCGCCGTGCTGCCACCGGAGCGCGCCGGTTCCCCGGGCTCGCTGATCGTCTCGTTCGCCGGCAGCTACCTCCGCGAATTGGGCGGCTGGATCTCGGTCGCGGACCTCATCCGCTGCCTGAACGCCGTCGACGTCGGGGAGTCGTCGGTCCGGCAGGCACTGATGCGACTGAAATCGCGGGGATTCGTGGCCGCGGAACGCCGATCGGGCGACGCGGGTTATGTGCTGACGGAGGCAGGTCTGCATGACCTGGAGACCGGCGATCGACGGATCTTCCGGCACGGTCAGGCCGGCGAAGACGATGGCTGGGTGCTGGCTGTCTTCTCGGTGCCGGAGACCGATCGTCACCTGCGGCACCGACTGCGCAATGAGCTGTCCTGGCTGGGTTTCGGCACCGTCAGTCCGGGAGTGTGGGTCGCGCCCCGCCCGCTGGCGGGACCGTCTCGAGACCTGTTGACGGCAGCGGGGTTGGATCACTACGTGACGTGGTTCCAGGCGCACCACCTCGGTGAGGTCGATGTCGCCGCCTGGTGGGACCTGTCGGGGCTGGAAGGTCAATACGCGGAGTTCCTGACCCGCTGGCACTCCCCCGACATCAGCGGCGGTCGACTGTCCGACGAGGCCGCGTTCGCGCGCTACCTCCGGCTGATCGACGCATGGCGGCTATTTCCCCGGCTGGATCCCGGCCTGCCGGCGACGTTGCTGCCCGCGGACTGGCCCGCGCGGCAGGCCTGGGAGGTATTCCGGGACTTGCGCGAGCAGTGGTCCGCGCTGGCGTGGGGGTTCGTCCGATCCGTCACCGGCCGTCGCGCGAACCTGCCTGCGTGACACGGGCACCTGCGGCACGACGCGTCATCCGCCGCCAGGATCCACCTTTCGAGCAAGGGATTCTACTCGCGGCCCGGATCAGTGCGTCGACCGAGGCTGAGACCGGCTGAGACACCCTGCGTGGACCCGGCGCGCTACTCCCCGGTGACCCCGTCCACCGATTCCCGGAGCAGGTCGGCGTGCCCGTTGTGCCGCGCGTATTCCTCGATCATGTGGACCACGATCCACCGCAGGCTCGGCGCCGTCGGACCCCAGGAACTGGGGATGCCCGTGGCTGGCCGGTCCAAGCCGCCGTCGGCCAGCGCCTTCGTGACCAGGGAGCGGGACCGGGCGACGGCGTCCTGCCAGAGCGCGCGCAGCTGCTCCGGGGTGTCCTCGGCGGCCGAGTGCCAGTCCCAGTCCTCGTCGGCCTTCCAGTCCACGGCGTTCCACGGGGTTCGGGATCCCGCCCGAGTAGCCATCGGGAGAACCACAAGTCCTCGACATAGGCCAGGTGTTTGAGCATCCCGCCCAGGGTCATCGACGAGGCGCCGAACGTTGACTGCAGGCCGGCCGTGTCAAGCCCGCCGGTCTTCCACGCCAGGGTCGCACGCTGGTACTCCAGGAAGCCAAGAATGGTGGCGGTCTCATCGGCCGCCACCGGAGGTTCCGGGCGGCCATGATCGTCCAGGTCCGTCATGCGCGGTGAGTCTATAGACACGCCAACTACCAGCGGCACGGCCGGGGAATCGGGGTGGCGTCGGTGAACCCGACGGGCAGTCACGTCCGGGTCCGGAGGCAGTTATGGCCGGACCCGTTCGCGCCGGCGTCGAGACGCGGAAATCCCCGAATGCCGCCCCTCCCGGCGCTGGTCACTGTGGCGGGCACACCGCTCAAGCCTGCTCAGCACCGGCCGTCTTGCCACTGCAGCGCCGTCAGAAGTCGAAGAGCACCCCGACGAAGATCACCGTGGTCACCACCGCCAGCATCCAGATGACCCAGATACTGAACCGGGCGGCACCTGCCAGCGGCAGCGGCACGTCGGGCAACGCCTCCGGCGCGATGCAGGCCCGCGTGGGGTCAGCCGGGTCGTGATAGACCGCGATCAACGCGCCCGGCCTCGGCATTCCGGCTGCTTCGATCCTGGACGTGAAGGTCACCTCGCGTCCGTCGACGGACTGGAAGGTGATGACCGGCCGACGCCGCCGCCCGCCGGGACCGTTGCCGCCGCGATGTGAAACTCGTTCGTCCACAACCACTCCGCGAGCCGGAAGCCAGCCGTCGGGCACGGTGGTGATCCGTCGGCCCCGCTCGGCGCTGCGCACCTCGCGGGTCCCCAGAACCGCCACGATCACCACTGGGGTGACAAGCAGCACGAGGGCCAACCAGGCTGGCATCAGTCGATGATGCCCCTTCATGGAGCGGGTGCAGGCCGTACCCCGACTCCGCGCGGCGCGATCGGCGTCCCCGACCCCTCACTGTCACCGCTTTCTGGGACCACTCACGGCAACGTCACGGCCCCGCGGGAGAATCCGGCTCGGGCACCGGCACGGGGATCAGCACGGTGCTCAGCATGCGGCGACTCCGCCCCGCGTCGGGTCCATTGGCCGCCCGGGCCTGCACCGCCGCCGCGATCTCGGTGACCATCTCCGTCAATTCCCCGGTGGTGAGCCAGAGGCCCACGGTGCGGTATCCGGCGCCGTCCCGCTCCAGGTCGACGTCGCCGGAGTCGATGTACCGGTCGACATCGGCCAGCACCCCGGCCAGGAACGCCGTGAACGCGCGGCGGTGATCGTCCGGAGTCATCCGGCTCAATTCGTCCACGGAGAGCTGGGCGTCGGCGATCGACAGCGCGTAGGTCCGTTCGACGGTGCCGCGCACCCGTCGTTCGTCCACCACAGTGAGGACGCCCGCCTGCGCCAGCGTCGCCACCTGGCGATAGAGCGTCGCGGGCGCCACGTCTGCGATCTCCAGACGGAGCTGAGAAGTGGTGAGCCGACGGTCGCCGAGGAAGGTCTGGATGATGCGCAGCCGGATCGGGTGCAGGAGCAGGTCTGCCGAGGACATGGTTGACATGCTCTCACAAACGCTATTATTCTTGCCAGTGCGAACAATGGATCGGGGGTAGCGGCGGCAGAGCTTGTGGTCGGCACGGACGAGTTCCACGTTCGACTGAGCCTTGGCGAGAAGACCGGCGGTGTGCACGGCGACCTGACGGTTCCGCTGAGCCAGGTGCGGGACGTCGAGGCCGTCGCCGAGCCCTATCGGGTCGTCCGGGGTATTCGCGCTCCCGGATTGGGTGTGCCCGGCCGTACCAAGATCGGTACCTGGCGCTCGAAGGGCCGCAAGACAATCGCCGTTGCCCGGCCCGGGCAGCCCGGCGTACGGATTCGTCTGCAGGACAACACGTTCGACCAGGTCGTGCTGTCGGTGCCGGACGGCCCGGGCCTGGTGGCGGCTATCGCAAAGAGGCCGGTGCCGCACGCGCGTCCGATCGGGAGCGGCACGTGACCTTCCGTTCGGCAGGGGTGGACCTCGCCGGCTCGCTGCTGCCGCCGACGGGTCAGCCGGTCCGGGCCGCGGCGGTGATCATCGCGAGCTCCGGCCCGATCGACCGGGACGGTGATGCGCCCCGGGCTCCGCTTTCCGTCAGCCGCAACCTGGCGGCGTCGCTCGCGGGGAGCGGTATCGCCACCCTGCGGTACGACAAGCGAGGCGTGGGCGCATCCGGCGGCGAGTTCCTTGGCGCGGGCCGGTCCGACAACATCGACGATGCCAGGGCCGCCTTGGCTGCTGTCGCGGACGACACCGCCTGCGCGGGCGTGCCGTTGTTTCTGATCGGTCACAGCGAAGGTGCGGCGATCGCCACGGTTCTGGGCGCGGAGTCGAGTCTGCC
>DASQFG010000199.1:0-6890 GCA_035633315.1 Nakamurella sp.
GCGGGAATGATTGCGGTGCATGGAGCCGACCGCGTTTGACGTTGACGAGCTGATCGAGTTCTGGACCCTGTTGGATGAAGATCGAGCGCTGCTCGCCGATAAGCGGGGCGCTACTGCGCTGAGCCAACCGGGCGAACTTGCGCGGGTTGCCGAACGACTCCAGGTAACAGCAGCACCACCTCGGTCGCATCGTCGCCGTACCAGAACTGCAGCAGGTCGTTGCCGGACACATCGACCCGGTTACCGGCCGACACGAAGGTCGACAGACCCAGCCCCCGATTCGCGGCGTCGGCCAGGATCGCGATACCCAGCGCCCCGGACTGGCAGAAGAAGCCGACCCGGCCCGGGGGTGGGACCAGCGGGGCCAAAGATGCGTTCATCCGCACCGCCGGATCGGTGTTGACCAGACCCAGGCAGTTCGGGCCCAGCACCCGCATCCCGGCATCGCGGGC
The DNA here is from genome assembly GCA_035633315.1 of Nakamurella sp. Taxonomy (GTDB): domain Bacteria; phylum Actinomycetota; class Actinomycetes; order Mycobacteriales; family Nakamurellaceae; genus Nakamurella. Next base: position 453 of record DASQFG010000199.1, read on the forward strand.
CAGCGCGACCAACCACCGCTGCGCCTGGTCGCCGACCAGCCCGGCGTCGGCGAAGCCCGACGTCATCACCACCAGGCCGTGGACCTGCTTGGCCCGGCACGCCGCGACCACCTCGGCGACGTTCGCGGCGGGCACCGTCACCACGGCCAGGTCCACCGGATCCGGGATGTCGGTGACGCCGGCGTACGCCCGCACCCCCTGCACCGACACCGCATCCGGGGTGACCGGGTAGATCGGTCCGGAGAACCTGCCGCGCAACAGGTTCTCCAGCACGATCCGGCCCAGCGTCGCCGGCTCGTCGGAGGCCCCGATGACCGCGATCGACCGCGGTGCGAGCAGCCGGGCGATCGACCGGGCCTCCGCCCGGTGTTCCCGGGCGGTCATCACCGCCCGCGACTTCTCGGTCGGTTCGATGTCGAACCCCAGCTCGACGACGCCGGAGTCGTACTCGCGGTGCACGGTGTAGCCGGCGTCCATGAACACCCCGAGCATCTTGGTGTTCTGGCTGAGCACCTCGGCGGTGAAGCGGCGGATCCCGCGCTCCCGGGCGGCCGCGGCCAGGTGCTCCAGCAGGATCGACCCGACCCCACGGCCCTGCTGCGAATCCTCCACCAGGAACGCGGCCTCGGCCGCGGCGCTGTCCCCGACCGGGTAACGGTGGTAGGTCCCGGCCGCGATGATCTCGCCGCCCAGCACCGCGACCAACCCGACCCTGGAGTCGTGGTCCACATCGGTGAAAACCTCGATCTGCCGGTCGGAGATCTCGTTGACCGCCTTGAAGTACCGCATGTACAGCGTTTTCGCGCTCGACCGGCCATGCATGCCGCGGATCGCCTCGGTGTCCGCCGGACCCGAGGGCCGCAGGTGCGCGACGCCGCCGTCGGCGAGCAGGACGTCGGCCTCCCAATGAAGCGGGTACCCGACGATCGGCGCGGCGCTCACCATGACTCCTCCTCGGGCAATGGACATGACCCAGAGCGGCGTGGGCCGTTATGTCGGGCGGACGATCGGCAGGAGTTGCGCCCGATCGATCATCGTGCCTTCCGGTGGAGCAATCTCGCCTCACCGAGCCGCATAGCGCTCAGGAGGTGAGGTGAACGACTTCCCGGTGACCCGAACGCGGTGCCGATTCCTCGCAGGTGCTGACGGGGCACAGCAAGACCAATTGACAGGAAATCGCGGAACGGGCGACCATCTCGAACCCGTCATTGTCCGGTCGACGCCAGCCCAACACCGCCTCGGCAAGACCGAGTTCGGCGGCCTGCTCCGCGCGGGCAGGATCGAGCCGCCAACCGGCTACCGGGTTCTTGGCCAGCGTCCGCGCCAGCGGCAGATAGCGTTGAAATACCGCGTCCTGAGCCGCCGCCAGTGTCCGGGGAGCATTGTCGGTTCTCGCCCGTGCCAGCCCGTGCCACAGGTCCCGGGTCAATCCGACCTCATTGACCCGGTCATCGCGCCGAGGATCGGATTTCACCGTGGCTGCCGCGGCACTGGTCACGCTTCGCAGCGACCTGACCGATTCGTCGACGACGCCCAGACGGAATTGCTGAGGAAAGTTGATAGCTGCCTGCCCTTTCGCCGGTGACCCGATGCTGCAGTCCGTTCATCTGCACCGATCGGGGTTGTCGTCCGCGAGGTCTGGGCGGTTTGTCGCGCAACCACCTTGACTCTGCCATGCCGGGGGATCGGATGTCACCCCCACGGGGAACATCGGACCCGTCAAGCCCGGGGTGCGAACGGACCTCTCCTCGGGCGCCGTCACGCCGAATGAACGGTCGCGGCGTGGCTGTCGCCGGCCGACTCGACCTTCCCCGAAAAGGACGGGTGCGCTTGGCACCGGCAATGCACTTGGCACCGGCAATTCGCGCCGTCAACCACATTGCGGTTGAGGGCATACCGTGTTGAGGGCATACCGTATGGGTGAGGCGCCAACAATGACGTCGTGACGATCGGCGGCGCACAGCACATGAAGAACGCCCTCACCCCGCTCCGATTTCTTGAGCGCGCGGCAGCGGTTCATCCGGACCGGACAGCGATCATCGACGGCACAAGGTCTCTGACCTACCAGCAGATGATCGAGCAGGTTACCCGCCTCGCACAGGCCCTGCGGGCAAGAGGTCTGCAGCCCGGTGACAGGGTGGCCTACCTCGCGCCGAACTGTGCTGAGATGCTTGTCGCCCATTTCGCTGTTCCGCTGGGAGGGGGTGTGCTGGTCACCCTCAACACCCGGCTGTCCCCGATCGAGATCGCCCAGATTGTCGAGCACTCCGGCGCCGAATTCCTGTTCGGCGACGCCCCGCTGCTCGAGCCCGCACAACAAGCCCTTTCCGCCGCCAGAACCCTGCGGGAGATCGTGACCCTGCCCGCGGAGACCGGTGACGCGAAACTGGTCGCCGGTACGACGAGCTACGACGAATTGCTCACCGCCGGCAGCGACGAAGCCCTGGAATTCACGGTCGACGACGAGGACGACCCGATCAGCCTCAACTACACCTCCGGCACCACCGGCGACCCCAAAGGGGTGGTGTACACCCATCGCGGCGCCTACCTCAATTCGCTGGGCGAGGTGATCCACCAGGGACTCCGCGACGGCTCGCGGAATCTGTGGACGCTGCCGATGTTCCACTGCAACGGCTGGTGTACGACCTGGGCACTGACCGCCGTCGCCGGCACCCACGTGTGCCTGCGCGCGGTGCGGGCCGACGACGTCTGGCGGCTGATCGACGAGGCGGGCGTCACCCACATGGCCGGCGCGCCGACGGTGCTCTCGATGATGAGCGAGTCACCGCTCGCCCACCCGCTCCGGACAGCGTTGACCGTCACCACGGCGGGCGCTCCGCCGAGCCCCACGATCATCGAGGCTTTCGCGGATCTCAACGCGCGGGTGGTGCATGTCTACGGGCTGACCGAGACCTACGGCCCGTACACAGTGTGCGAGGAGCAGGACTCGTGGTCGTCGCTGCCGGTCGACGAGCGGTCGCGGCTGAAGGCCAGGCAGGGCGTCGGGATGCTCACCGCGGACGAGGCCAGGGTCGTCGCAACCTCAGGGGAGGACCCCGATCGGATGGTGGACGTGCCCGCCGACGGGGTCACCATGGGGGAGATCGTGATGCGCGGAAACTCGGTGATGAAGGAGTATTTCCGGGATCCGCAGGCGACCGCAGATGCGTTCCGGGGCGGCTGGTTCCATTCCGGGGATCTGGGAGTGCGCTATCCGGATGGCTATGTCCAGCTCTTGGACAGGGCCAAGGACATCGTTATTTCCGGAGGCGAGAACATCTCCACCATCGAGGTGGAGAACGCATTGCTGTCCCATCCCGCGGTCGCCGACGTCGCCGTCATCGCGGTGCCCGACGAACGGTGGGGCGAAAGGCCCAAGGCCTTCGTGGTGCTGGCCGCCGGCCGGCACGCAGACCAGGAGGATCTGATCGCCCACGTCAAAGCTCAGATCGCGAAGTTCAAGGCGCCCAGATCGGTCGACTTCGTGCTCGAAGTACCCAGGACGTCGACCGGCAAGCTCCGCAAACAAGAGTTGCGCGACCTCGAGCTGGCCGGACTCAAGGCCACCAACGCGGATGACGCCTCGGCCGACGATCCGTCGGCGGCCGGGGTTGGGGGAGGCGACCTTCACTGAGGAGGCACCGGTCGCATTCGACCGAGGCGGCACCACCGGCGTTCATGACGTGACCCGACGAGAATTCTTGTCGGCCAGCGGAAGATCGCTGGAACGGCGGGGTCGGGTCACCTTACGCGGGCCGCCAAACCGGCGGCAGCTGGGATCACTCCAAGGAGTGCAGCTTGGTCGCCGCCGCATGGGCTCGGGTGGAGATCAGCAACTCCTGGCACGCCGAATCGTTCGGCGAGAGCGGCCGGCCCGGCGGCGACAAGTTCGGCTGTGCCGTTGATCTCGGTGGCGCGGACCGCCTTGGTGTGATCGGCGTCTTGGGCGGAGTAGTGGAAAGCGGCTGCCTGTTCGGGAGTGTGGAGCGGCTGACGCCGCCCGGAGCGCACCGACGGCGTCCCATGATGCTCGGCGACCAAGTACCGGTGATACCCGAGCTCGTCCGCGAGAACCGCCTGCGCGGGCGGGGATGATCGTCAACTGCTCGACCGGAATCGGCGCCGGCATCGTCATCCTCTCGCGCGTCATCTTCTGTCGTCGTCTCTGCTGCGGTCATCACTCTTGGGGCGGGTCCTCTCCGACCAGACCGTCGATGGCCTCGCGGAACAGATCGACGTGTCCGACGTGTCGGGCGTACTCGTCGTGCAGGTCGACGAGGATGCGCCTGGCATTCGGCACGTAGTTCGGGTCGAAGCTGAACTTCACCGGCCGGTCGAGCCCTCCGTCGGCGATCACCTCTGCGACCGCGGCACGGCACCGCGCTGCCGCCTCACTCCAGAGCCGGTAGAGCCCCTCGGGCGAGTCGTCGGCCGCCGAATGCCACGGCCAAGTCGGGATCGGCGTCCCAATCGACAGAACGCCACGGTGCCGGCATCTCATGCGCGGCCAATCGCACCGCCGTCCAGTCGTCGACGAAGGCCAGGTGCTTGACGATCCCGCCGAGGGTCATCGCTGACGGCGGGTGTGCCTTGTGGAGCGCGTCGTCGTCCAGCCCGCCGCATTTCCAGGCGAACTGCGCCCGCGACCGGTCGAGGGCGAAGATCAGCATCTCGACCTCGCCGGCCGTCATCGACGGTTCCGCGATCGAGGTGTCCAGAACGGTGTCGTTGGTCATGGCCAGGATGCTAATTTCGGTTCCGGACGTTTTCCTTCCGGATTCGCGAGAGATGCTGGAAACCCGTGAAACTCGACGCGAGCCCGACCGCTCGGGCGCTGCTGGCCCTCGAACTGGTCCAGGACAGCCCCGGCATCACCGCGGAGCGGCTCGCCGACAGGCTCGGCGTCTCGGAGCGGGCCGCGCGGCGGTACGTCGGGGTTCTCCGCGAGGCCGGCATCCCGGTCGAGTCCGTCCGTGGGCCGTACGGCGGCTACCGCCTGGGCCGCGGCGTTCGGCTGCCGCCGCTGGTGTTCGACGCCACCGAGGCGCTCGCCCTGGTGATGGCGGTGCTCGACGGCCATCACGACGTGAGTGATCCCACCGACCCGGTCGGCTCCGCGCTCGGCAAGATCGTGCGGGCGCTCCCCGAAGCGGTGGCCGCCCAGGTCGAGGCGGTCCGGCGGACCACGGCGCCCGCTCCCGACCGCGCCGCCGCCCGGCCCCGACACCACCACCACGCTGGTGCAGGCCTGCACGAACCACCGCAGGGTACGGATCGGCTACCGTTCCGAGGCCGGGTCGGAGTGGGTCACCGAGGTCGACCCGTGGGCGGTCGTCGTCCGCCACGGCCGGTGGTACCTGCTGTGCCGGTCTCACACCAAGGACGCCCCACGGACGTACCGGATCGACCGGGTCCGCACCGTGCTGATACTCGACGACACCTTCAGCCCGCCAGGGGATCTCGACCCGGTCGCGATGCTCGAGGAGCATCTGGCAGTCGGCTGGGAGTACGACGTCGAGGTTGTTATCGACGCGCCCCTCGAGAGCGTCGGGCGGTGCCTGCCACGCGCGCTCGGTCGGCTCGAGCCGCTCGACGCCCGGACCACCCGGCTGGTCGGCAGCACCAGCAACCCGTGGTGGTACGCCGAGCAACTCGCGACCATTCCGGCGTCCTACCGGATCGTGCGGTGCTCCGAGTTGCGTCAGACCGCGCGCGTCGTCGGACAGCGGCTGCTGGCGGCGGCAGACGACGGGCCACACCCCTGAACTGCAGAAAACAATGCCGTGCCTGCCGGTCGTGTCGGTGGAATACAGCCGGACGTTGGCTCCCAGAAAGCTCCGAAGTAGGGCACCACCGGTCCAGGACCGAAGCCGGCGTCGACCATCCGGAAGGCCGGCCCGACCGCGTCCGACCGAGCGGCGGCCGGCCCGACCGCGTCCGACCGAGCGGCCGCCGGCCCGACCGCGTCCGACCGAGCGGCGGCCGACCCGACCGCGTTTTGACCGATCGGCGGCCGGCCCGACCGCGTCCGACCGAGCTGCGGCCGCCGAACTCCGCCGACGACACATCCGGGTGATCGACATCCGACCGACGCACACCGAAACCGGGCTCGCCTCAAGACCTATCGCCGGTCAGCCACCGCGCCTGCCCGCCGGAGGATCGCCGGAGAACGTCGCCGACCGGATCGTGGCCGCCATCATCAACGACGAGAAAGACGTTCCCGCAGCAGCTTTCGATCGGTGACCGGAGCGAAAACAGGTACCGCAAATCCCCGGCGACAAGCTGTCCACCGCGATGCCATCCTCGACTCTCCCCACTGTCGCCTCCCTGGTTCACGGTGCGGGTGCGGTGCTCGTGGCACGGGTGTGTTGCTCGGCGCCCCGCACCGGCGATGCGCGCCACCGGAACATGCCTCGACGGAACAGCCCGGCGCCGTCC
>DASQFG010000200.1:0-3477 GCA_035633315.1 Nakamurella sp.
GCGCTGACCACCGGGAAGACCAACGCCATCGGGGTCATCGCCCCGTGGGTGTCCCGGTGGTTCTTCTCCGCCGTCATCGAAGGCGCCCAGGAGATCTTGACCGAGCAGGGCTACGACCTGCTGCTGTATCCGCTGGGAGCAGGTGGTGGGCGCCGCTCCGGCGGTCTGGATACCCGAAGCCTCAACAAACGGGTCGACGGCCTGCTCGCGCTGAACGTGCCGCTGGCCGACCCGTCGCTGGTGTCCCTGCGGGATCTTCGGGTGCCGGTGGTCACCGTCGGCACCGCCGTCGAGGGCATGTCCGGTGTCCTCGTCGACAACGTCGAGGTCGGCCGGCAGGCCACCCAGCACCTGCTGGATCTCGGACACCGGCGGATCGCCTTCTTCGGCGATGACCTGGAACAACTGCACGGTTTCACCGCCGCCGCCGACCGGCACCGTGGCTACGACCTCACCCTGCGCGAGGAAGGCATCGAGCCCGACCCGGCGCTGGTACAACGCACCGGTTTCTCGCTGGACGGCGGCGAGGCCGCCTTCCACCGGATGTTCGCCCGACCCGCCGACTGCGAGCCGCCGACGGCGGTCTTCGCGGTCAGCGACGAGGTCGCCATGGGGGTGCTGTACGCAGCCCGCGGCCACGGCCTTGCCGTTCCCCGCGACCTGTCGGTGATCGGCGTCGACGGACACGATTTCGCGTACCTGTTCGACCTGACCACCGTCAGCCAGCCCGTCCGTGACCAGGGCCGGATCGCCGCCCGATTGCTGCTCGAGCAGGTCAACACCGCGGGTCCGCGGCCGCCCTCGGTGGTGTCCGTTGGATCCAGCCTCATCCGCCGCGGCACGACCGCACCGCCGGGCGTGCGACGGTCATCGACCGCGCAACGCGAGTCGGGTGATCGCCTGGACCAGGCGGAGGTGCCGCCGCAGCGTCGGCATGCGGATGCGTCCTGAGCGGATCGGCGGACCAACTGACGGCGCCGCCCAGGATGTGACGTAGTAGAGCCGTACCGCTGAGCCGATCCTTGTCGGTCCCGATAGCCTCATGGCAGGCGGTCGCGACGCGGCTTCTTTCCAGTTCGTCCCTGCGGCTCCATCCAGTGCCATCCCAGCTCGACTCCCGGTTTCGATCTCGGCTCCACCAGGCCCGACCCCGTCAGGGGCGGCCACCCATGACGGAAGGACCCACCATGCCCCTCGCCACCCCGGAGACCTACGCCGCGATGCTGGACCGCGCCAAGGAAGGCGGCTTCGCGTACCCGGCGATCAACATCACCTCGTCCATCACCATCAACGCCGCGCTCCGGGGATTCGCCGAAGCCGGCAGCGACGGCATCATCCAGGCGTCGACCGGTGGCGCCGAGTTCGCCTCCGGCACCAAGGTCAAGGACATGGTGACCGGTGCGGTGGCACTGGCCGAGTTCGCCAAGGTCGTCGCCGAGAAGTACGACATCACGGTCGCCCTGCACACCGACCACTGCCCGAAGGACAAGCTGGACACCTACGTCAAGCCGCTCATCGCGCTGTCCACCGAGCGGGTCAAGGCCGGCGGGTTGCCGATCTTCCAGTCCCACATGTGGGACGGCTCCGCGGTGCCGCTGGACGAGAACCTGAAGATCGCCGTCGAACTGCTGGAGCTGACCAAGGCCGCCAACATCATCCTGGAGATCGAGGTGGGTGTCGTCGGCGGTGAGGAGGACGGCGTGGTCGCCTCGATCAACGAGAAGCTGTACACCACCCCGGACGACTTCATCGCCACCGTCGACGCCCTCGGCCTGCCGGAGGGTCACTCGTACATCGTGGCCGCGACTTTCGGCAACGTGCACGGCGTGTACAAGCCGGGTGGCGTCACGCTGCGCCCGAAGGTGCTCAAGGACGGCCAGGACGCACTGGTCGGGAAGCTCGGCCTGTCCGCCGGTTCCAAGCCGTTCGGTCTGGTGTTCCACGGTGGATCGGGTTCGTCGGCGGAGGAGATCGCCGAAGCGGTGTCCTACGGCGTCATCAAGATGAACATCGACACCGACACCCAGTACGCGTTCACCCGCCCGTTGGCCGACTTCTTCTTCCGGAACTATGACGGCGTGCTGAAGGTCGACGGCGAGGTCGGCAACAAGAAGGCCTACGACCCGCGCGGCTACAACAAGCTGGGCGAGATCGCCATGGGCGACCGGATCGTCCAGGCCGCCCAGCAGTTGGGCTCCGCCGGAAAGTCACTGTCGGTCTGAGGTTCACCCCTCGCACGTCCCGTTGTGTCCTGCAGAGTGCCCGCAACCGGCACTCTGCAGGACGGAATCTGGGATGGATCGCCTACTCCGCCGCCGGGCTGGTGCCGCTCGACGCGGTCCCCGACGGCACGCTGGTCGCGTCCACCGCCTTCGCGCGGTTCCGCGTGCGCGACGTCGCCAGGATCGAGCCCAGGATGACCAGCGGGAAGCCGATCGCCATGCCCTTGGTGAACGGCTCGTCCAGCAGCAGCACGCCGAGCGTGATGGCCACCGCGGGGTTGATGTAGGTGATCACCGTCGCTCTGGCCGGCCCCGCCTCGGCGATCAGCGCGAAGAACACCAGGAACGCGATCGCGGTACAGACCACGGCCAGGCCGACGATGGACCACGCGGCCGGCGCCGTGATCGTGTCGGGCCACAACCACACCGAGAACGGCGCGTACAGCACGGTCGCGACGATCAGCGATGCGGTGACCACGCCGAGGCTGGGCAGATCGGCCAGTTTGCGGTTGATGATGATCGGTCCGATGGCATAGCCGATCGCGGTCAGCATCACCGCCCCGACGGCCAGCAGGTCGTCGAACTGGATGTCCAGTCCGACCAGGCACGCCACCCCGGCGAAGCCGATCACCAGTCCGACGATGCGCCTGGCGTCGAGCCGGTCCTGGCCCATCGAGGTCAGGATGATCGCCGCGATGAGCGGTACCACGGCGATCAGCAGCCCCGCGGTGGAGCTGTTCAACCTGGTCTCGGCATGGCCGAGAAACAACCACGGTCCGCTGATCTCCACCACCGTGTAGAGCAGCAGCACCTTCCAGCGGCGGAACACCGGGAGCAGGGCGTGCCGGTGCAGCGCCAGCGGGACGAGCAGCAAGGCCGCGATCAGGGTGCGCCCGAAGGCGACCACCAGTGGGTCGACGTCCGCCACCGCGATCTTGATCAGCAGGTACGGGATACCCCAGATCAGGCTGAGCGCAGCGAAGAGAATCCAGCCGCGTCGGGTCATCGCCGTCCCTTCATCTGCCAGGCTCGCTGTTCCAGCGAACGCTATCCCCGACCTCCGACTTCCCTGAAGATGCCGAGTCATCGCGTGCATGGCCGCCTGACTGCGTGGTAGGCCTGCGGCGCCGGGCGGCTGGCTGGACCCGGCTCGGGCGGGATGTAGCGGGCTGGATGTCGGGATGTAGCGGGCTGGGGCGGGATGTTGCGGGCTGGGGCGGGATGTTGCGGGCTGGATGTCGGGGCTGGGTCCTGC
>DASQFG010000201.1:0-2922 GCA_035633315.1 Nakamurella sp.
GGTCAGCAACCGTAGTTCTTCGAGTTGGTCGGCGCCGAGCAGGTGCGCCTCGTCCAACACCACCGTGGTGTGGCGGCCGCGTTCGTGTTCCTCGGCGGCGAGCAGGTCCATGGTCTGCGGGATCAGCGACGCTTTGTGGAAGCGTGGGACGCCACCCAGGGCGGTGACGATGCAGCCGTAGAGACCACGTCCACCGACGGTCGGGTTGCCCAGGTAGATCACCGTGTGCCGGCTGGAGTCCAGACCGGCCAGGGCCGCCCGGACGGCGACCGTCTTGCCGGCACCGACCTCGCCGGTGACCACACCCAGACCGCGTTCGCTGATGCACCAGTCGATTCGGGCGACCGCTTCGGCGTGGGTGCCGTGCCGGTGCAGCATCTGCGGTGCCAGGGCACGCCCGAAGGGGGTCCTGGTGAACCCGTACTGCGACCTCAGTTTCTCGATCACGCCGACACCTGCCCCGTCTGGTCCTGAAGGCCCTCGTCGTCGCTGTCGCTGCCGATGCCGAGCAGCGGGAGCTGGCCGGCGACGTGTCCGTCGGGTACCGGCTCCTCGGGCGCGGGATCGTCGCGCAGTTGGGCGTACTGGACCCGGTCGGCCAGCTCGGCGGTGTGCTGTCGTTCGACCAGGTCCAGGTAGTCGATCCCGGTCGGCGCCGCCTCGGGCGCGGTGGTGTCGTCGGGGCGGGCCTTGGCGTGCACGTGCCGGCCGATCACGTGCGGCACCGCCTGGCCCATCGAACGGCCACGCCAGCGGACCTGGATGCGGGTCAGGTCGAACGGATCGAACACCAACTCGACCTTGCGGCCGACCAGCACGGCGTCGACCTCGTACTTGTTGCCGTGCAGCCCGACCGTGGCGGTCTTGGTGACGGTGCGCCACTGCGACCACAAGAACGCCTCCCGCAGTTGCCCGGTCGACGGCATCCGCGGGCCGCCGCAGTCACCGCCGGCCGACCATCCCTGTTCCCACCGCTGGATCGGTGCCTGCCCGGTCTGCGAATGCACCCGGCGGTGGTAGACGGTCTCGACCCAGGCGGTGAACAGCGTGTTCAGGTGGGTCATGTCGTCCAGTTCGCGGCCGGAGCCGATCTCGACGAGGAACTGCTCACGGACAGTGCGGAAGAACTTTTCGATCTTGCCCCTGCCGGCCGGCTGACCGGGCCGGGAATGGACCAGGCGGATCCCCAGGCACGCGCACGCACGCTGCAACTGCTTGTCGATCATGGCTGCCCCGTTGTCCAGGTAAACCGAGTCCGGGATGCCGCGGCTGGCCAGCCCGTTCCGCAGGGCGGCCTCGAGTCGGACGGTGTCCTCCCGGCGGGCCCACCGATACCCCGCCAGCAGCCGCGAATTGTCATCAATGAACGCGAACAAGATGGCCTTGCACCCGCCCACGGTCGGTCCGTGCAGTGCATCGCCGGTCCAGCGCTGGTTCGGCGCGTCGGCCTCGAACCGGCCGAACGCCTGCGGCGGCGACCCGTCCGGGCGGGTGGACAATTCCAGACGCACGAAGTGGCGTTGCAGCGTCCGCTCGTCCGGTGACCACCCCGAGTGCGCCCGCAAGATCGCCGCGACCTGCACCGCCGTCCGCTGCGGGACCTCGCGCTTCAACGCGACCGCCAGATCCAGCACGTCGGCCGGTGTGCGCGGGGACACCTTCGGCGGCGTCGGGACCAACGCGTCGAACCCGCCCCGGCGCCAGTCCCGCAGCCACCGGTCCAGTGTGGCCCGTGACACCCGCACCGGCGCCCCGAACGGTCCCTCGTGCTCCCGCTCGGCGATCGCCCGCACCAGCCGGCCCCGCGCCCGGGTCGACAACCTCGTATCGGCCGCCTCGCGGATCAGCGAGTACCTGAACAAGCCGACCGCAAGGGCCCGTTCGGCCCGCACCCGCTCCTCATCCTGGCTGAACGCCACCACCGATCTCCTTCGCTCCTCGTGGAAAACGCATCCGAGTCGTGAGGCTCGTTGATCAACCGGCGTTGCCCAAGAGCCGGCTCGTGTTGATCGACTTGCTCGACACCCTCGCCAGTCCCGGCGCCAGCAGACGGCCCCCGGTCACCGCCGCAGCCAACTGCCACGGCGACACCGCGCCGATGACGCCCAAGCGGCGACGGGCCGCCGCGGCACACGCCCCGACCACCTCGACCGCATCACCCACGACGCTCGAACGCACCGGCAGTGGACCGGTCAACGGGTCCAACTGCACCAGCAGCCAGGTCAACACCGACCGTGCCGCCTCGGCGTTGCGGGCGAACGCGCGCAGCCAGCCCCGCACCGTCGAGTCCGGCCGCCCCAACGACCGCGCGATCCCGCGATGACCCGAGCCGGTCGCCTTGGCCCGCAACGCCGCACCGATCACCTCCACACCGTCGGCCCGGCGCAGCAGGCACGACACCGCCAGCAGCACATGCGTCACCAGACAGGACCTGCACCGGGCACGACGCGGCCGAAGCTCACCGACACCGCGGACGCACCGCCGCCGGGCGTGTCCCCACGGGCCCAGGCCACCACCGCACGGACAGAACAGCTCACCGTCCCGAAGACGACGCTCGACCTCGACAACATCGCTACCTACCATGACCACGGGTGCCTCCAAGCACCAAGCACGGCCCTCCCTGTCCGGCCAAGGAGTGGGGAGGGCCGTTGCGCTGACTACAACGTGATCAGCCTGTCGTCGCACACCAACAAAGGGCCACCCACAGGCAGCCCCGCACCACCATCATCGCGGCCAGCGCCGCCCCACCACCGCCCCGTCGTCAGGCGGGATGTCGTTCAACACCCCGAGCCCTTCGTCGAAGCGGGCCAGTTTCTCCAGTGTCGGGCGCAGCAACGGGGAATCGTGCCGGTTCGCTGGCGCGGTGACGCACCCGATCGGGATGCCGGCCGCGTCGGTCATCACCGAGCGCTTGGTGCCGAG
>DASQFG010000202.1:0-2229 GCA_035633315.1 Nakamurella sp.
ACGCCGGCCAGGTGGTGCTCGGCTACGACGGATCCGTTTCGGCGAACGCGGCGGCGGCCGTGGCCATCCGGCACGCCGCGGCGCTGGGCACCGGGCTGGTGGCGATCACCGTGCACCACCGCCGCAAGTCGGTCGAGGTGAGACAGGTCGACCCGGTCGCGGCCGGGCTTGGCTCACCGACGGCCAGCTTCTGGGCGCCGGTCATCCTGGACGGCAACGCATTTCCGGCCGTGCCGATCACCTACTGGGAGGCCGAGGGCAGGCCGGGAGCGGTGCTGGTCGAGCAGTCCCGTGGCGCCCAGCTGCTGGCTCTCGGGTCCCGTGGCCGGGGCGGGTTCCGCGGCCTGGTGATGGGTTCGGTGAGCCAGCAACTGCTGGCCCACGCGCCGTGCCCGGTGGGTGTGCTGCACTCCACCGCCGCCCAGGTGAGCTGACCCCGGCGGGGTTATCGTCGTTCTGTCCAGCCAATGAAAGGGCATCGAAAAAGATCATGAGCTCAGCGACGAGCGGGACCGGCGGCACCCAGAAGACCGTGCTGCAGAACATCATCAACGGTGAGTCGGCGCCGGCCGCCGACGGTGCGTCGATGGACATCATCGATCCGAGCACCGGTGCGGTGTACGCGACCGCGCCGTTGTCCGGTGCCCAGGACGTCGACCGCGCCTACGCCGCCGCCACGGAGGCCTACCGGACCTGGCGATGGTCGACCCCCGGCGAGCGCCAGCTCGCGCTGCTGAAATTCGCCGACCATGTCGAGGAGCACGCCGACGAACTCGTCGCGATCGAGGTCCAGGATACCGGCAAGCCGACGGCCCTGACCAAGTCCGACGAGGTCGGCCCGATGGTCGACCAGATCCGGTTCTTCGCGGGCGCCGCCCGGGTGCTCGAGGGCCGTTCGCAGGGCGAGTACATGCGCGGGCATACGTCGTCGATCCGCCGGGAGCCGGTGGGGGTGGTCGGCCAGGTGGCGCCGTGGAACTACCCGATGATGATGGCGATCTGGAAGATCGCGCCCGCGCTGGCGGCCGGCTGCACCGTGGTGCTCAAGCCGTCGGATACCACCCCCGCGAGCTCGGTCTGGATGGGCAAGGCGCTGCAGGAGTTCTACCCGCCCGGCGTGGTGAACGTGATCTGCGGTGACCGGGACACCGGCGCGGCGCTGACCTCGCACAGCGCACCGGCCCTGGTGTCGATCACCGGGTCGACCGGCGCCGGGATCGCGGTGGCCACCGCGGCGGCCAAGAACCTGACCAGGGCGCACCTGGAACTGGGTGGCAAGGCGCCGGTCGTGGTGTTCGACGACGCGTCGCTGGAGGCGGCCGTCGAGGGCATCGCCACCGCCGGCTATTTCAACGGCGGCCAGGACTGCACTGCGGCCACCCGGGTCATCGCGCAGGCCGGAATCTACGACGACTTCGTCGCGGCGCTCTCGGCGAAGGCGCGGCAGACGCAGACCGGCTCACCCGACGACGAGGACGTGCTGTACGGATCGATCAACAACGCCAACCAGCTCGCGCACATCGCCGGGCTGGTCGAGCGGGCGGCGGGGCACGCCGACGTCACCGCAGGCGGCCACCAGCTAAACCGCCCCGGCTACTACTACGAGCCGACCGTGGTCGCTGATGTGCACCAGAGCGACGAGATCGTGCAGACCGAGGTGTTCGGCCCGGTGATCACCGTGCAGAAGTTCACCGACGAGGCGGAAGCCCTCGGCTTCGCCAACGGCACCGAATACGGGCTGGCGTCGTCGGTGTGGACATCGAATGTCGATACGGCGGCGCGGATGTCGGCGCAGATGGACTTCGGCTGCGTGTGGATCAACACCCATATCCCGCTGATCGCGGAGATGCCGCACGGCGGGTTCAAGAAGTCCGGGTACGGCAAGGACCTCTCGATGTACGGCCTGGAGGATTACACCCGCATCAAGCACGTCATGCACTACCACGGGTTCGGGGTCTGAACCTTCGAGGCCTGAATCATGGGGGCGAACCGGCCGCCTGGGCATTGGCGGCCGGTGTCGCGCTGATCGGACGTCAGCCGCCGCGGCGGGCAGCTGGCGCGAAGGCACCGGCGATGAGCTCGAAGGATCGCAGCCTGGTCGCCGCGCCGTGCACCCGGGTGGTGATCAGCATCTCCGAAACACCGAACCGGTCGACCAGTTCGCGCAGGCCGGCAGCAACCTGAGCGGCATCGCCGACCACCTCGGTCGTTCGCATCGCGCGGACCAGG
>DASQFG010000203.1:0-1698 GCA_035633315.1 Nakamurella sp.
ACCATGAGCCGATATCCGAATCGATGCCCAAGATCGGGAACGGGAACGCCTCCCTGATCTCGACAAGCGCGGCGAACACCCACTTCTGGGCCTTGTTCTTGACCGACCGGTTCTCCGTCCACCCGGTCGCGATGTCCGTCACCGTCAACGTGTAGCAATGTTCCCCGACGGCGTTGCCGCCCTCGTGGCCGACCAGATCGATCTCGCGCGTTCCCCGGCCTCGCCTCGTCCCATTCCGCCCACGTCCGGATCGGGATCGAGTCCTTCAACAACGACCCAGGTTTGGTGTGGCTCCGACCCCGGACCTGCATCTTGGCCCGATCCGGCGCCAGCCTCCGATCGATCGTCGCCGCCGACATCCCAGACAGCAGAGCAGCTGTCACATCATCGACGGTCAAATCGCCCAGCCGGGACAGTCGCGCCACCAACTCGCCCAGCACCGGCGCCAGCCGCTTGCCCGCCGGCGCGCCCAGCACCGCCCAGCAGAACCGCAGCGCACCATCACCGGCTCCCCGTCGGCTCCCCGTACAACGGCGGCCGCGCCCCGCGGGCGCACCACACGCGGCACCAGCGCCCTCCGCAGCACCCTCCGGGCGTGATCGCGGTGCCAGCCCGTCACCGCGCACAACTCGCCCAGAATCCTCGCCCCCCGGCCGGTCCGCGTCCCGATACCACACCGCCGACTCCCTGGACACCGCTCTGCGCTGACCCATCGACAATCCCATCCACCGGGCCCACCCCGACCAGCCACTCCGGCCCGGGAGCCACACCACAGGCGGGCATTCCTCGATGAGGCAACGACCACACCCGGGCGGGCATTTTGGATGAGTCAACGCGGGTTAAAGGCTCACGGGTTCAAATCCCGTATTCCCCGCCGCCGCACGGCCCCGCTCCCTGAATCCCCCCGGGACGCGGGGCCCTTCTGCCGGTGACACGTGTGCCGGTGACACGCCCGCCCGCCGCCGGCGGCACCTGGGACACTGCCGCCATGGGACCAGGGCTGGCGCTGGCGATCCTTGCCTCGATCTGCTCGGGCTTGGGGTCGGCGATCGAGGCGTTCGGCGTCAGGCAGGCCGGCACCCGGAGGCGGCAGCCGGGCATCCTGCCGCCGCTGCTGCGCCAACCGCTCTACTTCGCGGGCCTTGCGGTCGATCTTCTCGGGTTCGCATTCACCATCGTCGCGTTACAGCTGCTGCCGTTGTTCCTGGTCCAAGCAGTGGTGGCGTCCAGCGTCGCGGTGACCGCGATCGTGGTCGTGGCGTCCGGCAGACCGCTGGGCCGGCCCGGCTGGATCGCTCTCTCCTCCTCTGTGGTCGGGCTCATCCTGTTGTCGTTGTCGGCCGTGTCCGGCGACGTCCCGACATTGGCACCGATCTGGCACTGGCTGCTGCTGGCGATGGCGCTTCCGCTGGCGGGTCTGGGCGCGCTCGGCCTGCGGATCGAGAATTCCTGGTCGGCGCCCTTGCTCGCGTTCGCCGCAGGGTTGGCCTTCACCTGCGTCGCCGTGTCGGCCCGCGGGCTGGACATCCCGGACCCGGCCTGGCGCATGGTCGTGCAGCCGTCACTGTGGGCCATCGTGGTGGACGGCATCCTGGGCACCGCGCTGTTCGCGCTCGCGCTCGAGCGGGGACGGGTGACGGTCGTCGCGGCGATCACCTTCACCACGAACACCGTGCTGCCCGCCGCGATCGGCATCCT
>DASQFG010000204.1:0-3643 GCA_035633315.1 Nakamurella sp.
CGGCCACTGCGTGCGGCTCCTCCGCATCGCCGTGCTCGCCCTTGGGAATCGACCACGCATGCTCATCCTTGCGGGCCCAGAACGGCCCACCCATGTGCACCAGCAGCACCTGCAGGACCCCGTCCTGGACGCGGTAGAGCACCGTGCCCGCGCTCTTCTTCACCTGCCCGCCTCCATCGTCAGCCTGCTCTGCGTCACCATGCCCCATCCCTGCTGAGCAGGGGCCGCCGGATCCCGTGCCGGGCGTGCTGCTCGGCAGCATCGCCATCGCGCTGATCAACCGGAACCGGCGGTTCCCTTCTCGGTCAGCAGGTCGACCCCAAGTGCGGACAGGCCACCCTGCAGGCTCTGCTGGACCTGCCCGAGATCGTGCGCGTCACCTACCTGCGGTTGGAGTTCGTCGGTCCGCGGCAGCTGTCCGTGGTGGCCGACCTGCACCTGTCCGGTGACGACGCCGAGCCGTCCCTGGGGGTCCGGCCGGCGAGCCCGTCGGCGCCGGACGAGCCGTCGCCGGTGGCGTGAGCCTGGGCACCGTGGGCACCGAATCTCAGATGGACCGGACGGTCATTCGCAGGCGGCAGAGCACTGCGCGCACAACCCGAACAGCTCCAGTTCGTGATCGATGGCGGTGTAGCCGTGCTGCGCGGCAACAGTCCGCGCCCACTGCTCCACCTCCGGCGCCTCGACCTCCTGGGTGCGGCCGCAGCGTCGGCAGACCAGATGGTGATGATGCTTGGGTTGCTCGCACTGCCGGTACAGCACCTCACCGGAGTGGTTCCGGACCGTGTCCAGATCACCGCCGCCGGCCATGTCCTGCAGCGCGCGGTACACGGTGGCCAGGCCGATGGTGGAACCCGAGGAGCGTAGCGCGCTGTGCAGATCCTGAGCCGAGACGAACTCGTCGGTGCCGGCCAGCACCTGGAGGATGGCGGCACGCTGCGTCGTGTTGCGGCGCTGCGTCACGACCATGGTGTCCCTCTCGGCGGATCGGCCCGTCCGGACAGATGGCGGAGGGGTTCGTCTGTCGAGGGTACCCGAGGGGCTCGATGCTCCGGACGAATCGCCCATGATGGGTTCCGTAAGTAACGACTTACTGATTCAATAGGTCAGTGACTACTTACGCGACAAAGTGAACTGAGAGGTGATCGATGGGCGCCGAATTGAGCACGATGCTGAGGGCCCTGGCCGATCCCTCACGGCGGGCGCAGCTGCAACGACTGAGCTACGGGCCGGCGACCAGCGGCCAGCTGGCCGAGTTGCTGACCATGAGCCGCCCCGCCGGTTCCCAGCACCTTGCCGTGCTGATCGACGCGGGGCTGATCAACTCGATGCAGGCGGGTCGGCAACGTCGGCACGAGATCCGGCCGGAGTATCTGTACCTCGCCGAAAGCTGGCTGGGTGGTGTGCTCCGGCAGTGGGAGTCCGCACCCACGCTGCGGTTGCCGGACCGGGAACCCAGGGTGAGTGAGCGGCCATGACCCAGCCGGTGAGCTACGTCGAGATCAACAGCCACGACCTGCCACGACCTGCCACGGTCGGCTGTTCGTGTCCGCGGTGTTCGCCTGGGACCCGCAAGCCGTCTCCGCGGCGGATTGCCTGGCCGCTCCGCACGGCGACGCGCCGGGCGTCGACATCGGGCGTCGACACCGGGCTGATGGCCTCGTTGGACGGTCAGCCGCGGTGTGTTCCGGTCATCCGGGTGCCCGACCTGGCTGCCGCGGTGGCAGTGGTGAGGCGGCACGGCGGCACCCCGGTGGTGGCCCCGTTCACGCTGTCTGGAGTCGGCTCCCGCTGTTACGTCACCGATCCAGCGGGTGTGCTGATCGGATTGCACCACTACGACGTCGATGATGGAGGTAGCGGCGGTCCCTGACGAAGGGTCGCGTTCAAGTCAGAGCGGGGACAGCAATGCAGAAGGTCCGGCTTCTCCCGGTGCTGAGTGCGGGCATCGGCGCTGCGCTGTTGGCCACCGCGCTGGCCGGGTGCGCCGCCGGCCCCGGGTCCGAGAGCAGCAGCAGCCCGGCCACCCAGACGTTGACGATCGGCACGATGACCTCGCTGCTGCCCACCACGGTGACGTCCGTGATCAGTTCAGCGCAGACCGCCGTGCCGCCACCGGCGACCGACGAACCGGCGGCGGTGTCGGCGGACTGCCCCTATTTGTCCGACACCGACGTGGCGGACATCAACGGCCAGCACACCGGCCAGACCCAGATCATCGAGGTCACGCCGTACCCGATCTGCGTGTTCGGGCGGTCGGACGGCGGATGGATGGCGACGGTGCGGGTGATCCAGGCGGACACACCGGAGGCCGCGACCGCGGCCGTCGACGCCCATGTGCCGATCGAGAGCTCGGACCCGGCCAGCCAGCCGCCGGGCTGGACCGGGGGCGCCATGGTCACCGCCGACAAGTCCGTCTACGCGGTGTCCAAGGGGCCGATCGCCGTGGTCGCCGAGTCCAACCAGCTGCAGTCCATCAAGGGACGGCAGATGGTGATCACGACGGTGGCCAACCTCGGCCTGTGAGCGGCCGACCGACAGAACAGGTCGGCGACAGGGTCAGCACAGCCAGCCGTGGCAGGATGGTCCCTCGTGAGCACCCTCTATGCGACCCTGCACACCAATCGCGGCGACATCCGGATCGAGCTGCTGCCCCACCACGCCCCGAAGACGGTGAACAACTTCGTCGGCCTGGCCCGCGGCACCGCCAAGTACACGACCAAGAACGCGACCGGGGAAACCCAGGGACCGTTCTACGACGGCGCGATCTTCCACCGGGTGATCTCCGGGTTCATGATCCAGGGCGGCGACCCCACCGGAACCGGCCGCGGCGGCCCCGGCTACACCTTTGCCGACGAGTTCCACCCGGAGCTGGCCTTCACCAAGCCGTACCTGCTGGCGATGGCCAATGCCGGGCCGGGCACGAACGGATCGCAGTTCTTCATCACCGTCGGCCCGACGCCGCACCTGACCTACAAGCACACCATCTTCGGTGAGGTCGCCGACCAGGCTTCCCGCGACGTGGTCGACGCCATCGCCACCACCGCGGCCGACCGGTTCGACCGGCCGTCCGATGACGTCGTGATCAGCTCGATCAGCGTCGAGGACGACTCGGTGCCGGCCGCGCCATCGGCCTGACCCCGGTCCGCCGCTTCCGGACAGCAGCACTTCCGGACCGGACTGCACACCCGACCCCGCACCCGACTCCGGCAAACCCGAAACCAGCCAGGTGACCACACCTCCCCCTTACCCCACCGGCGGCCCCGGCGGTCCACCGGCGGCGCAGACCCAGGTCTGCAGCTGGCACCCGGACCGGACCACCGCACTGACCTGCACGCGCTGCGGCCGTCCGGCGTGCCCGGAATGCCTGACCCCGGCAAGCGTCGGGTTCCACTGCCGGGCGTGCGTCGCGGAGGCACGGGCGAACTATCAACCCCCGAGAACGGTCGCCGGATCACGCTGGGGTCAGCGGCCCATCGTGTCGATGGTGCTCATCGGCATCAACCTCGCGGCGTTCCTGGTGACGGCCCTGCAGGCCCGGTCGGTGATGAACCTGGCCGATTCGGACCTGTACGTGCGGGGCGGGCTGATCCCGGTCCAGGTGGCGTCGGGCGAGTACTGGCGGTTGCTGACCGGGGGTTTC
>DASQFG010000205.1:0-4599 GCA_035633315.1 Nakamurella sp.
CGGGGTCGGGCCACTGACCGACCTGGTCGGCCGGACAGAGCCGAGAGTGGTCGCGGTGCTGGGCATCACGGCCTACCGTGAGGCGTTCGGCGATCGTTCGGTGACGGTCGGGCAGCAGCAGCGACGGTTGGCCGGCGCCGAACTGTGGGTGCTGCCCAATCCCAGTGGGCTCAACGCCCACGAGAGCGTGCAGTCGCTGGCCGCCGCGTACAGGGGCGCCGCGCAAGCCGCGGGTGTGTTGCCCGAATCATCCAGCCAGGGGGCCTGACCCTGCCCTTTCTCCTGCGACAGGTCAGCGACCGGTCAGCGCTTGGCCGGCGCCCGCAGCGGAAGCCGGACACGGAAGACCGTCTCGCCGGGTTGCTGGTCGATAGTGATCTCCCCTCCGTGCCGCTCGGCGACGATCCGGCGGGCGATGTCAAGCCCGAGCCCCGTGCCCCTGCCGACCCCCTTGGTGGTGAAGAACGGTTCGAACGCATGCGCCTGCACCTGGGGCGTCATTCCCGTTCCGCTGTCGCCGATCTCGACCACGACGCCGTCGTCGGCGACCCTGGTGGACACCCGCAGCCTGCCCACCCCGTTCATGGCGTCGATGGCGTTGTCGATCAGGTTGGTCCACACCTGGTTCAGCTCACCGGCGTTCGCCTCGATCCGGGGCAGCTGTGCGCGGTAGTCGCGGACCACGGTGACCCCGGTCGGCACCTTGTGGCCCAGCATCACCAGGGTGCTCTCGATGCCCTCGGTGACGTCGGTGTACTGCATCGAGGCGCGGTCCATCTGCGAGTACGACTTGACCGCCGCGACCAGCTCCGAGATGCGCCGGGTCGATTCCTTGACCTCCGCCAGCAATGCCGACGTCGACAGGTAGCTGGCGATCCACTCCAGTCCGGGCCCGATAGCGTCACCGCCGTCGGCACCGAGCACGTCGGCCGCCTTTTCACACCAGGCGACGTCCAGCCCGGCGGCCGCCAGGGACGGAGCAATGACCCAGTCCCTGTCGACCCCGCGCTCGGTGAGCCAGTCCGACAGCGCGTCCTCCCGGTCGGCGATCGCCAGCGGGTCGGAGTTCGCTGCACGCGGATCGATCTCCCGGCGCAGTGCGTCAAGCGCAATGAACTGCTCGGCGGTGATCGAACGCTCTGCCAGCCTGCCGAGCGAGGACTGCAGATCCCCGCAGCTGGCCGCCAGCGCGTCGGCCGCGCGGGTCGCCGCCGACGCCGGGTTGTTGATCTCGTGGGCGAATCCGGCGGCGAGGGTGCCGAGGGCGACCAGCGCCTCACGTTGGCGCGCCATGGTCTCGAT
This sequence comes from Nakamurella sp., assembly GCA_035633315.1. Taxonomy (GTDB): domain Bacteria; phylum Actinomycetota; class Actinomycetes; order Mycobacteriales; family Nakamurellaceae; genus Nakamurella. Next base: position 1,303 of record DASQFG010000205.1, read on the forward strand.
GTTCCGCGCGGTGTGGATCAGACCCCTGAGCAGGTGGGCGCCGAACGGGAACCAGGCGTTCGCCCGCTCGGCCAGTCGCGCTGCGGGTACCCGCAGCGCCAGGCCTGGTGAGGAGCCCCGGCCCGTTGCCATGTACACGCCGTGCTCGTCCCAGGCACGGAATCCTCCGGCCCACTGCCCGGGGGTGGACATCACGCCGAGCTTGGTGTCCTCCTGCCCGACATGGCGCAGCAGATCGACCGAGCCCGCCAGCAAGAGCCACCAGAAATCGGCCGGCTGCGCCTCGGTGAACAGTTCGTCACCGTTGTCGAAGCTGATTGCTTCGCCCACCGCGATCAGCTCGCGCAGCTGATCATCGGTCAGCCCGTCGAACAGGGCGATGGAACGCAGCTGGTCGATACTCATGATCCGTCCCTTACCGAATTGCTCAGCGTAACGCGGCGGGTAGGCCGAATGGGTGGTCGATCCGGATCCCATCGTTCCCGCACTCGCCGTTCCCGCGGGGTGACCTCGGGGTGACCCGAGCTGGGAGCGCGGCCCCGGCCGACCTACCGGATGATCCACCCTGAGCTGGCATCACCGCCTGGCGATCTGCCAGGGTTGGCAGGGCACCGCGCGTCATGCCGGACCGTTGTCGATCATGATCGGAGAGCACGCGATGGAAGACCCCCGGATCATCCGGCTGGCGGTGCTGACCAGCGGCGGAGACGCCCAGGGGATGAACTCGGCGGTGCGCGCGGTGGTACGGACGGCGCTGCACCACAGGGCCGAGATCTTCGCGGTCTACGAGGGATACCAGGGACTGGTCGACGGCGGGGATCGCATCCGGTCGGTCAGCTGGGACGACGTCAGCAGCATCCTGAACCGGGGCGGCACGGTGATCGGCACGGCCCGCTCGGCGGACTTCCGGGAACGTGACGGCAGGCGCCGTGCGGTGCTCAACCTGCTGCACCTGGGCATCGACCGGTTGATCGTCGTCGGCGGTGACGGCAGCCTGTCCGGCGCCGACCTGCTGCGGCAGGAATGGCCTTCCCTGGTGGCCGAGCTGCGCGCCGACGGGGCGATCAGCAGCGAGATCGCCGACCGGCATCCGGCGCTGATGATCGCCGGGCTGGTCGGCTCGATCGACAACGACATGATCGGCACCGAGATGACGATCGGCGCCGACTCGGCCCTGCACCGGATCGTGGAGGCCATCGACGCGATCGCCTCGACCGCGGCCAGCCATCAGCGCAGCTTCGTGGTGGAGGTGATGGGCCGGCACTGCGGCTACCTGGCCCTGATGAGCGCGATCGCCGGTGACGCGGCCTACGTCCTGATCCCGGAGGACCCGCCGGGGCCGGGTTGGGAGGACGAGCTGTGCGAGGTGCTGAAGAACGGCCGCGCCGCCGGCCGGCGGAACAGCATCGTGATCATCGCCGAGGGTGCCCACGACCGGGACAACAACCCGATCAGCAGCGAGTACGTCCGCCGGGTGCTGGAGGAACGGCTCGGCGAGGACACCCGGGTGACCATCCTGGGCCACGTCCAGCGCGGCGGCGCGCCCAGCGCGTTCGACCGGTCGATGAGCTCGCTGGTGGGCTACACCGCGGTCGAGGAGGTGATGGCCGCGACCCCGCACAGCGTGCCGCAACTCATCGGCATCCAGTACAACCGGGTGTCCAAGGAGCCCCTGATGGAAGCCGTGGCGAAGACCCGCGAAGTCGGACGACTCATCGCCGCCAAGGATTACGACACCGCGCTGACGATGCGCGGGGACGCCTACACCGAGATGGTGCACATCTTCCACTCGATGTCCCACGCCCTACCCAGCGTGCAGGCCAAGGACCGACCGACCCGCATCGCGGTGCTGCACGTCGGCGGCCTGGCCCCCGGGATGAACGCCGCCGTGCACGCCGCGGTCCGCCTCGGGCTCTACCGAGGGCACACCATGCTGGGCGTGCTGGGCAGCTTCCGGGGCCTGATCGACGGGGACGTCCGCGAACTGAACTGGGGTGACGTCGAGGGCTGGACCAGCCGCGGCGGCGCCGAACTCGGGATCAGCCGGCAGGTGCCGACCGTCAAGGACCTCTACTCGATCGGCCGCGGGTTGGAGGAGCAGCGCGTCGACGCGCTGCTGATCATCGGCGGCTGGGACGCCTTCGAGGCCGCCCACACGCTGAACAACGAGCGCGAACGCTACCCGGCCTTCCAGATCCCGATGATCTGCCTGCCCGCGACCATCGACAACAACATCCCCAACTCCGAACTGTCGGTCGGCGCGGACAGCGCGCTCAACCTCATCGTCGACTCCATCGACCGCGTCCGGCAGGCCGGCACCGCGTCCAAACGCTGCTTCGTGGTCGAGACCATGGGTGGCCGCTGCGGGTACCTCGCCCTGCTGAGCGGGCTGTCCGGCGGCGCGGTGCGGGTCTACCTGCACGAGGAGGGCGTCACCCTGCGGGACCTCTCCCACGACGTCGAACGGATGGTCGACAGCTTCCGCGTCGGGCAGCGCCTGTTCCTGACCGTGATGAACGAAAAGGCCAGCCCGATGTACACCAGCGACTTCCTCTGCCGACTGTTCGAGCAGGAAAGCCGCGGGCTGTTCGACGCCCGCGAGGTGGTCCTCGGCCAGACCCAGCAGGGCGGCACCCCGACACCATTCGACCGCATCCTGGGCGTCCGATTGGCGGCCCACTCCATCGACTGGCTCAGCAACCAGATCGACACCCACAAGACCGGCGGCGCCGTCATCGGGTTGCACGAGGGCCGGGTCCGGGTGCTCTCCCTGCGACGCTCCGAGGAACTCGCCGACTGGGAGAACCGGCGGCCGCTGGATCAATGGTGGATGCGGCTCCAACCGATCATCGACGTACTGGCCGGGCGGCTCTCGGTGGGTGTGCACTGACACGGTGATCGAGTGTGCACTGACGCGCTGATCGACGGACCGGCCCGCCGGACAGGCCGATCACCGAGAGCGAGTGTGGGGCCCGGTCAGGACGGGTGGATGCCGCCGTACAGGGTGATCAGCTTGTTGGTCAGGTACGGGTGGGTCAGCATTTCCAGCGCCATCGCCGCTACGTCCTCCTCCCACCCAGGTGCCCCATCGGAATCGGAATCGGCGGCCGTTCGGCGGCGCCCCCAGGCAGGATGCGGGTGCCGGCGATGAGCGCGGGCGCGATGACGTTGACCGTGAGGCGGGAGGGCGGAAGCCGGGTCGCCATGTGGTGCATCAGCCCGTGCAGCGCCGCCTTGCTGGCCGCGTAGTGCGGCCCGATCACGCCACCGGTGATCGCGGCGATGCAGGACACGTAC
>DASQFG010000206.1:0-8377 GCA_035633315.1 Nakamurella sp.
GTCGAGGTGGTTCCAGTCGAGCTGCACACGGTGCCCGGCCACGGTGAAAGTGGCAGGCGCACCGGCCGTCGCGGCGTAGGTCCCCCCGCCCGTCAACGCGTGGGCGATCAACTCGTGACGTGAGACATCGATGATCAGATACGCGGGGATACCGACCGAGGCGTATTCCTGGACCTTCAGGATCCGGTCGATGCTGACACTCCCAGGTGACACCACCTCGACCGCGAGCAGGACCTCCGCCGGATCCACCAAGGGCGATTCGAGATCGAGGACGGCCCTGGGAACGACGGCGACGTCCGGGGCTCGATGGGTTGCCGCCGGACCGCGCCGGATCGGCACCTCCAGGTCGATCAGCGGCACCAGCGCGATCGGCAGTTGATCCTCCAGTGCGTCAGCCACTCGTTTGACCACATATTGATGGCGCGGTGCCGGGCGGGGGGTCATCACCAGCACTCCGTCGCACAACTCGTAGTGGAGGTAGGGCTCACGATCGAGTGCGTTCCACTCATCCGAGCTGAGCAGATGATCAGGCGCCCAAAGAGCAGAACTCATCGCGATCCGACCTCCATTCCTGGTTCACCTTCACATTCCTGGTTCACCTTCACCTCCATCTTCGTAGGCCTCCGCAAACCGGGCCTCCATCATCCCCGGGGCGACATCGAACGAACACCGGCCCAATCGCCGGGCCGGGCGTGATCGCCGCGCGCACACTGGAAATTGTCCGCCCGCCGAACAGCCCTGGAGGATCCGGTGACCGCTTCCCGTCCCCGCCGTTGGAAGGGCGCGGCCTGGGTGGCGTGGCGCACCAGGAAGGCGCGCCGGGCCGGCGACGTCGGCGGTGTGGTGCGCAGTGTGGCCCGCGGCTCGACGTCGGCCGTCGCGATCAAGGTCGGCCGGCAACGCATCCTTCTGCTGCTCGACCCGGCGCTGGTCGGCGAACTGCTGGTCGAGCACGCAGCGGTCACCACCAAGGGCCCCGGCGTTCAACTCACCCGGCAGATGCTCGGCAATGGCCTGCTGACCAGCGAGGGCAGGCCGCATGACCTGGCCCGCAAGCTGATCGCGCCGGCCTTCTCCCCGCGCAGGCTCGCCGGATACACCGATGCCTTCGCCGACCGCACCCGCGCTCGCACGGCCGGCTGGCGGGACGGCGAGACACTCGACATCCATGACGAGATGGCCTGTCTGACCTTGGATATCGTCGGCCGGACACTTCTCGGAATCGACCTGTCGGATAGCGCACCGCAGATCCGCGGTTCACTGGACGCGGCGCTCGAGCGGTTCGGCGAGGTGGGCGGCGGCTCGCTGTTGATCGGCGGGGCCGGCGGCCGGCGGGTCTTCGGCGGGCGTGGAAAACGGACGGCGCGTGCGGTGGACACCCCGCACGCGGCCGAGGCCGACGTGCACCGGGTGGTCGACGAGGTCATCGAAGAACACCGTCGGAACCGACCGTCCGACGACCGCGGCGACGTGGTCTCGGCGCTGCTCTCCGACGGCCAGGTCCGGGCGGGGATGACGGACCAGGAGATCCACGACCACGTCATCACCCTGATCATGGCCGGGCACGAGACGACCGCCAACGCGTTGACCTGGGCGTTGTTCCTACTCGGTCGGCACCCCGAGATACAAGCCCGACTGCACGAGGAGGTCGACCGGCTCCCCACCGACGGACCTAGGTTCTCCCAGCTTCCCGACCTGCCGTTCACCCGGGCGGTGATCAGCGAGGCGATGCGGCTGTACCCGCCGGCCTGGGTGCTCGGCCGCACCCTGGTGGCGCCGCTGGACTTCGCCGGGTGGCGGGCGCCGGCCGGCACCCTGGTCGGCGTCAGCCCACTGCTGTTGCACCACGATCCGCGCTGGTTCGACAATCCCGAGCAGTTCGATCCGGATCGTTGGCTCGACGGCCGGCAGAAGTCGTTGCCGCGCAACGCCTACCTGCCGTTCGGCACCGGGCCGCGAGCCTGCATCGGCGAGCAGTTCGCCTGGGCCGAGGCGGTGACGGTCCTGGCGGTGATCGCCGCGCACTGGGCGATCCGGACACCACCGGATCTGGCGCCGGGTGCGCAGTACAGGGTCACCCTGCGGCCGAGCGGGCCTGTGCCATTGCAGGTTGCGGCACGGACCGCGGCGGCCCTTGATGCGCCCCAACGCATCGGGCGATGACAGTTGACTAGACTAAGTCGAACTAGCTATCGTGCAGCCGTGACCGTTTTCGTCAACATCCACGAGGCAAAAACCCACCTCTCGCGCCTCCTCGAACAGGTCGCTGCTGGTGAGCGGGTCATCATCTCGAAAGCCGGAACCCCCATCGCTGAATTGGTCCCGCACCGCCGACAGCCCATCGTCATCGGCGGACTGAAGGGCAAGATCCGCTATTCCGACGCCGACTGGGAAAGCGCGGACGCCGAGATCGCCGAAATGTTCTATGGGTCCGATGCTTCTTCTTGACAGCCAGGTCGTCATCTGGCTTGTCGATGACAATCCGAGGTTGGGTCAGCGTGCCCGGCGTAGGATCGAGAACGCCGACACTGTCTACGTTTCCGCAGCAACCGTCTGGGAGCTGACGATCAAGAAAATGCTCGGAAAACTCGACCTGCCGGAGGCGTTCGAGATCGCCCTTGGCGAACAGGGAATCACCTACCTCTCGGTAACGGCCGAGCACGCCGCAGGAATTGACGACTTCCCCGAACTCCTGCGTCATGATCCCTTCGATCGCCTGCTCGTCGCTCAAGCATCCCAGGAGCGGTGCGACCTCCTCACGGCCGATCAGGTCCTGCTGGCAACCTCATATCCGTTCGTCGTGGATGCCACCCGCTGACTCCGGCTCGATCGAGAGCTCAAGGCTCGAACCGGTATCCCACGCCCGGCTCGGTGATCAGGTACCGCGGATGCGCAGGGTCCGGTTCGAGTTTGCGCCGAAGCTGAGCGAGATAGACTCGCAGGTAATGGGTTTCGCTCTCGTACACCGGCCCCCAGACCTCGGTGAGCATCTGTTTCTGCGGGACCAGCTTGCCGCTGTGCCTTACCAGCAATTCCAGCAGCGACCATTCGGTGGGGGTCAACCGCACGGGTTCGCCGCCGCGCAGTACCCGGTGGGCGCCGAGGTCGACGGTGAAATCAGCGGTGACGACCTGCTCGACGGCGTCGGTGGCCGGCGGCGCACCGCGTCGCACGGCGGCGCGAACCCGGGCCAGTAGCTCGTCCATCCCGAACGGCTTGGTCACGTAGTCGTCGGCCCCGGCGTCCAGCGCCTCCACCTTCTCGCCGGAGGTCGAGCGCGCGGACAGCACGATCACCGGGACTGCCGACCACCCCCGGATCCCGGCCAGCACCTCGATGCCGTCCAGATCCGGCAGGCCCAGATCGAGCACGACGACGGCCGGGTGGATACGCGCCACCTCGGTCAGCGCCGTCCGCCCGTCGTGGGCCAGCTCAACGTCGTACCCATGCGCACGCAGGTTGATCGCCAGCGCACGGGCAAGCGGCCGATCGTCGTCTACCACCAGCACCCGGCTCATCCCTCATCCTCGGCGATCGGCACGGTGACGATCATCGTGAGCCCGCCGCCGGGCGTGTCGTCGACCTCGATGCCCGCCCCGACGGCCTCGGCCAGACCACGGGCCACCGCGAGCCCCAACCCGACGCCGGAACCCCGCGGGACGTCGCCCAGCCGCCGGAACGGCGCGAACATCTCGTCCCGCTCGTCGGCCGGTACCCCCGGTCCGTGGTCCACCACTCGAATCTGCACGCGCCTGCCTTGCTCGTCGGAGATCTCGCCGGCCAGCAGCCGCACCCGAGTATCGCCCGGCGCGTACCGCACCGCGTTCGCGGTGATGTTGGCGATCACCCGTTCCAGCAGTCCGGCGTCGGTGTCGATGAGCGGGAGGTCGTCGGGGATGTCGTCCCGGATCCGGTCGGCCGGGAGCCCGATCAGGGCCCGGTGGACAACCTCGTCGACCGAACACGCCCGGCGCACCGGGGTCAGCACGCCGGTCTGCAGCCGGGAGAGATCCAGCAGGTTGGCCAGCAGGCCGTCCAATTGGTCGGCCGCAGCGTCCGTGCTGGCGAGCAATTCGTCTCGGTCGGCGGCCGTCCAGTCGATGCTCCGATCGCGCAGGCTGGAGATGGAGAACTTGATGGTGGCCAACGGGTTTCGCAGGTCGTGGGAGACCGCGGCCAGCACGGCGGTGCGCACCTTGTCCGCCTGCCGTAGCCGTTCACCCTGCTCGGCCTGCCGGGTCAGCCGCTCCCGCTCGACGGCCAGCACGGCCTGGGCCGCGAACAGTTCGACCAGCGGCGGTCCGACGGCGGCAGCGGCCGGCCGTACATCGCCAGCAGCCAGCCAGATTCGGCGCCGCTGGTCGGCACCGCGACGTCGGCCAGATCCGGATTCAGCACGGCGTCCGCGGAGACGTCCGTCCCGGCGCTGTCGACCACCCGGTACTCGCCTGCCCGATTCCCGGTCTTCGACAGCAACACCACCGATGTCAGCGCAAATCCCACCCTGGCCTGCTCCAGCACGGCTTGCACCGGCTCCGCCGAGTTGAGCACGGCCGTGGCCACGGCAGCGACCAGCTGGGCCTCTGCCCTGCCGCGGGCAGCCTGCCGGGCCCTGGCCGCACTGCGATCGACGACGGAGGCGACCGTCACCCCTACCACCACGAAGACGACCAGCGCGAAAGCGTTCTCGGGCTGGGCGATGGCGAAGGAACCGATCGGCGGAGTGAACAGCAGATTGGCCAGCAGACCGGCGATCACCGCACCGAGCGCGGCCGGCGCCACGCCACCGATCAGTGCATTGCCCAGGACACCCAGCAAGAGGATCAACAACACCGTGCTCAGCGTCAGGGTGCCGCGGAACGGGAGCAGCGCCGCGGCCAACGCCACCGGCAGCAGCACGGCTGCGGCCCAGGACCACCAGCGACGCGGCCCGGCGTCCGGGCGAACCAGGCGACGGCGGCCTCGCGCTCGCGGGTGGGCGACGACGTGCACGTCGATATCGCCCGAGCCCTTGACGATCTCGTTGACGGTGCTGGGCCGGAACAGCTGCGCGAGCCGGCCGTGCCGCGATGCGCCGACGATGATCTGGGTGGCGTTCACCGACCTGGCGAATTCCAGCACGGTCCCGGCGACGTCGTCACCGACCACCGATTGCATGCTGCCGCCCAGATTTTCGGCCAGCAACCGGTGCCGTTCGATGTCGGACGCACCGCCGGCGAATGTGCCATCCGCACGCAGGACGTGTACGGCGATCAGCGATCGGCCACCGGCCCGACCCGCGATCCTGGCGCCCCGGCGCAGCAGCATCGCGCCCTCCGGGCCACCGGGTAGTGCCACGACTACCCGGTCCCGCGCCGCCCAGGTACCGGTGATGCCGTGCTCCGCCCGGTACCGGTCCAGGCCTTCCTCCACCCGGTCGGCCAGCCAGAGCAACGCCAGTTCGCGGAGCGCGGTGAGGTTGCCCTCCCGGAAGTAGTTGCCCAGCGCGGTGTCGATCCGTTCCGCCGGGTAGACGTGCCCGTGCGCCATCCGCCGGCGCAGCGCCTGCGGGGTCATGTCGACCAGCTCGATCTGCTCGACCGCCCGCACCACCGCGTCGGGAACCGTCTCGGCCTGTTTGATCCCGGTGATCGACGCGACCACGTCGTTGAGCGATTCCAGGTGCTGGATGTTCACCGTGGTGATCACGTCGATCCCGGCGTCCAGCAGCTGCTCGACGTCCTGCCAGCGCTTCTCGTGCGCCGACCCGGGCGCGTTGGTGTGCGCGAGTTCGTCGACGAGGGCGACCTGCGGGTGCCGGGCCAACACGGCGTCGGTGTCCATCTCGCTCAGTTGCACGCCCCGGCCGACAACGACCCGCCGCGGAATGACGGGCAGGTCACCGACCTGCTCCGCGGTGAACTCCCGGCCATGGGTCTCGTACAGCCCGATGACCACGTCGGTGCCGCGCGCGGCACGCCGGCGACCCTCGGACAGCATGTCGACGGTCTTCCCGACGCCGGGCGCCGCACCCAGGTACACCCGCAGCCGGCCGCGGTGCCCGGTGGGCACCGACGGGCCGGGTGAATCGGTGGCAGCCATTGCCGTGATTCCACCAGATCGCCCGGCCCGCGACCCCTCAGCCGGCGGCCAGGGCGTCCGGAACCCGTTCCACTTGGATCCACACGGCTCGCGCCGACGCCGCGACCTCGCCGGCGGCGTCGACAAGTGCGCTGGCGGTGCGGAGGGAAATGGTTGCCGATGGACTCGGTCCAACCTACGTATCCAGGCACACGGCCAGGCTGAGATGGCGAACGTAACAGCGTCAGAAACCCTGTGGCTTTGGCACTATGACGACATGACCCCCGCCACGAAGCCCCCGCCCGGGTTGCCGCCGGGCGGAAGGACCCTGGCCGGGCGGTACCGGCTGGAGTCCGTCATCGGCAGGGGTTCGATGGGCACGGTGTGGGCAGCCACCGATGAGGTGCTGCACCGCCGGGTCGCCATCAAGGAAATCGACTTCCCGCCGGGGATGCCGCCCGGCGAGGTCCAGCAACTACAGAAGCGGACGCTGCGCGAGGCCAGGGCCGTCGCCGCGCTGTCCAACCCTTATGTGATCACCCTTTTCGACATCCTCACCCTGCACACCGGCCCGGTCATCGTGATGGAACTGCTGCACGCCAGGTCGCTGGCCGAGGTGATCAAGCAGGTCGGCAGGCTTCCCGACGGCCAGGCGGCCACCATCGGCGTCGCGGTCGCCTCGGGGCTGCTGGCCGCGCACGCGGCCGGGATCACCCACCGGGACGTCAAACCGGGCAACGTGCTCATCTGTGACGACGGGCGCATCAAATTGACCGACTTCGGCATCGCCCGCAGTTCCGGCGAACAGACCATGACGGCCACCGGTCTGTTGCTGGGTTCGCCCGCGTACATCGCGCCCGAGGTGGCCAATGGGGTCCCGGCCGGACCCATCTCCGATGCGTGGGGTCTGGGCGGCATGCTGTTCGCCTGCGTCGAGGGCCGACCGCCGTTCGACCAGGGCACCGCGATCGCCACCCTCACCTCGGTGGTCAAGGATCCGGTGCCGCCGCACCCGCACTCCGGCCGGTTGGGCGCGGTGATCGCCGGGCTGCTGGTCAAGACGCCGCAGCTGCGGATGCGGATCGACCGCTCGCTGACGATCATGCGCGGGATCGCCGACGACCCGTCGGGAACCCATCTGGCGCTGATCACCCGCATCCCGCGCACGTCGCCGGGCGTCGCCGCCGCTACGTACTCCCCATCCCAGTCCCCCGCCCCGCCGCAATCCCAGTCCCCCGCCCCGCCGCACGCCCCGCCGGGGACCCAGCCGTCCGTTCCGGGCCTGCCGGACCCGTATGGCCGCCCGGAGACGCCCCCACGACAGGCCGCCCGGCCACCGACGGCTGCCTCCGGCCCGGGTCCGCACGGGTGGGCGCCGCACCCACCCTCATCGGGAACGGGGTCGGCCCCGCCATCGGCGTCGGTCTCTGCCCAGCACATTTCGCCGTATACCGTGCACGCGGCGCCACCGCTCCCACCTCCCCCGTGGGCGCAGGAGGCTGCCGCCTCGCTCGCTCCGCTGCCGGAGACCGCACCCCCGGAGTCGAACCGGAACCAGATCCTGCTCGCCGTGCTGGTCGCGCTGGTCGCCGCCCTGGCAGGCTTTTTCGGTGTCCGGGTGATCGCCGACGCGGCGGGTTCCGGCGCCGCCGGAGCACCATCCGTCCAGGGCTCGACAGGTGTCGGCGGCACGATCGACCCGCTGTGGTCACCCATCTGGTCAGTGTCGCGATAGGGCGCACTCCCTCGCACGGCGACTACGCTCACCCACCATGTCGATCGACGTTGCCACCCAGACCCGGGCCAAGGCCGAGGAGGCCGCCAGCGCGCTGATCCGGGCAACCGGCGTGCTGCACCACGACGTGGCGCTGATCATGGGCTCGGGATGGGCACCGGCGGCCGATCGGCTCGGCGCCCCGACCGCGGAGGTCGAGGTGACCACCCTGCCCGGGTTCACCGCACCGGGGGTGGCCGGTCACGCCGGGCAGATCCGCTCCATCCCGGTGGGTGACAAGCGGGCGTTGGTGCTGCTGGGTCGCACCCACCTGTACGAGGGGCGCGGGGTCGCCGCCGTGGTGCACGCCGTCCGCACTGCGGTCGCGGCGGGCGCCGGGCTCATCGTGCTGACCAACGCGGCAGGCGGTCTGCGGGACGGGATGGCGCCGGGGGACCCCGTGCTGATCTCCGATCACCTGAATCTGACCGCGACGTCGCCGATCGACGGCGCGAACTTCGTGGATCTGACCGACCTGTACTCGCCGCGGCTGCGGGCGCTGGCCCGCGAGATCGAGCCGACCCTGACCGAGGGGGTCTATGC
>DASQFG010000207.1:0-5263 GCA_035633315.1 Nakamurella sp.
GGCAGGCCTCCAGGACGCGGAGCACCGGGACGGTTAGCGGCATGGTGGCTGGCTTGTTGCCCTTGCCGACCAGATGCAGCACCCGGTATCCGCGCAGCGTGTCGGCGTAGTCCTCGATCCGTACCGCGGCGGCTTCGGAGACGCGTAGGGCGTTGATACCCAGCAGATACGCGCGGGCGCCGTGGTGGACGGTCAGGGTCTGGGCGACCTGCAGGAACCTGATCAGCTCGGGCCGGTCCAGCCCTTGGGTGCGGGACTCGTCGCGGTGGACCTTCGCCAGCCGGGCGTAGGTGGCGGGGTCGGCGCCGATGAGCCCGTCGATGTGCGCGAACCGGAAGAACCCAGGAAGAACCCCCGCACACCGTGCATCATCGTGACGACGGAGGAGTCCATCAGCGGTCGGTCACCGAGCCGGCGAATGCACAGCTCGATATGCGCGCGCTGGATTCCGACCAGCGGATCCGCTGCGTTGCTCTCGCACCAGGTGAACCACTGCCGCAGCTGGTAGGTGTACAGGGCGTGGGTCCGCCCGCCGTAGCGGGCCAGGAAGGACACCGCCGCCAGCTGCGCCGTCGACATCGTCGCGGGCTGCAACGGCAGACGGCTGGTCGGACTGGACATGGGCTCACCTCGCGCGGCGACCTGACCAACGGCGCAGACCCCGATCGCCGCCAACGCGGCCAGGCACCCGGACCGCCTCGACGCTACTTCCACTCCACCCTGCCGCCGCGTCCGCAGGGTGGAGTCGGCCTGGGGCGCGGTGCCGGCATTGCTGCTGGTCCGTTTCCCCAGGCCGCTCGCCGAACCCGGCGTGCGGCTCTCACCGCACCGGGCTCTCCATGGTTTCTGCCGTGGGTTGGTTCAGGCAGCCTGGACCCAGGGGTTGGGGATCTGGTTGCCCCGGTAGCGGTACCTGATGATGGGTATCGTCTCGGGGTTGAACAGTTCGATCCCGTCGGCGCTGATGGGATGCCACCGGCCGGTGTGGTCGGTGAGCCAGCGACGGACGTCCGTCCACTTCCAGCGATGCCGGGTCCGCATCATCCGCACAATCCGCCACCACGTGTGGTGTTGGAGTTTGCTGAAGATGCGTTGGGCGATCGCGTGCTTGAAGTAGTTGGTCCAGCCCCGCGTGATCTGGTTGATCCGGATCAGCAGGGCCCTCAGGTCGTGCTGTGACGTCCTGGGGGTCAGGGCACGGATAGTGGCCTTCACCGACCGGAACGGCCGGTCGGCGATGAAGGTATACACGTACCACTTGTTGGCGCCCCTCTTGCGTTTCCACTGGATGCGGAAGCCGAGGAAGTCAAACCCCTGGCTCATGTGCACGATCCGGGTCTTGGCCGGTGAGAACCGCAACCCCAGTGGAGCGAGCACCCGAGCGATCGTCTCGCGCAGTTCGTGCAGGTGGTTCTCGGTCCCGTCGGTGAGCACCACGAAGTCGTCCGCTTATGCCGAGCGCCGGGTTATGCCGCGTGCGGCTTGGGTGGTGTTGTCCGGCGGGGGTGTTGTGGTCTGCTGGTCGGCATAATCCGGGTTGGTACCGGTGTGGGGTCAGAGCCCTTCGAGGAAGGCCAGGAGGTTGTCCGGGGGCTTGTATCGGCCGGCGGAGCCTTTGGCTGGCTTGGGTAGCCGGGCGAGGGCGCGTTCCTTGATGCTCATGTCGGCGTGCAGGTAGATCTGGGTGACGTCGCTCGATTCGTGGCCGAGCCAGAGCGCGATCACCGAGATGTCGCACCCGCCGGCCAGGAGGGCCATTGCGGTCGAGTGTCTGAGCGTGTGTGGGGTGACGGTCTTGGTTGATAGCGATGGGCAGGCGGTCGCGGCTGTTGCGGCGTGTTTGGTGACGAGTCGTTGGACGGCGTCACGGCTCATGGGGCTGCCGCGGCGGGTGGGGAACAGGGGGTCGCTGCTGCGGCCGCCGCGTTCGGTCAGCCAGGTCCTTAGCGCCGTGACGGTGGGTCTGGTCAGCGGGGTGGCGCGGTCCTTGCGGCCCTTGCCGTGACAGCGGACGTGGGCACCGGCGCCGAGCTGGATGTCGGCCAGGGTCAGGCCGGTCAGTTCAGAGACCCGCAGCCCGGTTTGGACCGCGAGGAGAAGGAGGGCGTGGTCACGTCGTCCGAGCCAGCTCGTGCGGTCGGGTGCGGCGATGAGCGCGTCGGTTTCGGGCCGGGTCAGGTAGCTGACGATCGCCCGGTCCAGGCGTTTGGGTGGGATGGCCAGCACCCGCTGGATGAGCGCGGCGTGCTCGGGGTCGCGCAGCGCGGCGTAGCGGAAGAAGGAGTGGATCGCGGCCAGGCGGGCATTGCGGGTCGTGGCCGTGTTCCCCCGCTCGGTTTCCAGGTGCTGCAGGAACGCCCCGATCGTGGCTGCGTCCAGGTCGGCGACACCCAGCTGGGACGGTTGTCGTCCGGTGCGTTGGCAGACGAAGCCGAGCAGCAGTGTGAAGGCGTCGCGGTAGGCCGCGACGGTGTGCGGGCTGGCCTGGCGTTGTCGGTTGAGTTTGTCGGTGAAGAAGGCTTGCAGCAGGGGCGCGAGATCGCTCATGGCCGGTCTCCGAAGGCGTGCTCCAAGCGAGCCGCCGCCAGGGCGAGCAGCTCCGGCGTGCCGGTCAGGTACCAGTAGGTCGACTTCGGGTCGACGTGACCGAGGTAGGTCGAGAGCCAGGGCAGGCGGGCCTGGACGTCGACGCCGTCGCGGTACCAACCCAACAAGACCGTCATGCAGAGCGAATGCCGAAGATCATGCAGGCGCGGGCGGCGCTGCCCGGCCGGCACCTGGATGCCCGCCGCGGCGATCAGCTGGGCGAACGTGGCCGGAAGGTTGGCCTCGTGCAGGCGGGTGCCACGAGAGGAGACGAACCACGCAGCACTGTCCGGGGCCGTGAAGATCCGGTCGCGGGCCTGCCCGTAGATCTCCAGAGCCGTCACGGTGCTGGCGTGGATCGGCACCTGGCGGTGTTTGCCGAACTTGGAGTCGCGCACGGTGAGCACGGCGTCATCGAGATCGACGTCGACCCGGTCCAACCGGCAGGCCTCACCCGTGCGGAGCCCGGTCACCGCGAGCAACCCGATCACGCTGCGCCAGGTCAGCGCCCGCAGCGCGGGCTGCAACCCGTCGGCAGCCTCGAGCAGCGCGGTGACCTCGTCCGGGGTGTAGAGGTGCGGGGTGACGCGCCGGTAGTGATGGGGCAGCAGATCCACCGGCGGGATCTGCGTGGCCGGGTCCAGGACCGCCAGGTGCCGGGCGAACACGCGCGCTACCATCAGCCGGCGGCTCCAGTGCACCTCGTCGCTGCTGCGGGGCGTATCGGTCGCCCAGGCCAGCGCGGCGTCGGTGGTCAGCACGTCCATGTCGTGGGCGTCGAGGTAGTCGATGAAGCTGAGCAGCTTCGTCCCGAACGTGGTCAGCTTGAATCCCAGCGCGCGGCGCATCGCCAGGTAGTCCTCGGCGTGGCGGCGGATCACGCTCACCTCGCACTCCCGGGCCAGGGCTGGGCCAAGGTGCGCAGGCTCTCGTGATCGACTTTCGCGTAGCCGGCCGTGCTCAGTTGGCTTCGGTGGCGGAGGACCTGCCCGACCTCGGCCAGCGACGCCCCGGCCCGCAACAGGTCGGTGGCCAGCGAGTGTCGAAGTCGGTGCGCGCCGAGCCGGGGAAGGCCAGCCCGCTGGCAGGCGCGGCCCATGATGGCCCGTACCGCGGTTGCTGTCAACGGCTGATAAGGGGCACGGACGGTGACAAACAGTGTCGCGCAGCCGCAGGTCGGCCGTGCACCGGTGAGGTAGGAGACCAGCGCCGCACCGACCTCGGCAGGTAGCGGTAGCCGTTCCACGCGCGCGCCCTTACCGCGGATCACGACCTGCCCGCCGCGCCAGTCGAGATCATCCAGCCGCAGCGCGGCGACCTCGCCGCCGCGTAACCCCAGCCGGGCCAGTGCCACTAGCACCGCGTGATCACGCAGCCCTGCCGGTGTGGTGACCCCGTCGTGGGCGCCCAACAGCGCCTGGATCTGCTCGCCTGCCAGACCTCGGGGCAAAGCAGCAAGCCGCCAGCCGGCCACGCCTGGGACCGCCCCGGTCAACGATGTCGGGATCAGCCCCTGGACGTGCAGGAACCGCAGCAGCGCGCGCGTCCCGGTGACCTGCGCCTTCGCCGACCAGACACTGTCGGCTGCGGTGGCCTGGGCGACGATGAACGCGGTGACCGTCGCAGCGTCCAGCGCCGCCAACGAATGATCGAGCGGATCGGGCAAGTGCGCCAAAAGCTTGCTGGCCTGGCCGCTGTAGGAGCGCACTGACTCGGCGGCCAAGCCCCGTTCCACCGTCAACCACAAGCGGAACTCGCCCAGCAGCACACCCCGAGCAGTGTCGACAACAGGACTACGTGCCGCCACCACGTCCAGCTCGCGCAGCACCCGCAACACCGGGCCGAGCCCGCGGCGCGACATCACCGCACCGCGACCGCACCCGCGACGCGCGGCCACGAACTCAGCCACAAAGAGCGGTGTCAGTCCGGACGCAGCCACGCCCTTCACGTTCATCCAGCTACTCAGCCGTCGCATCACCGCCGTCGCCCCGATCACCGACGACGGCGCATACCCCGCTTGCCTCATCGCCGTCCGCACCGCCAGCTCGTACGACGCCAACGGACCAGCCATCGCCATCGGAGCCGGACCCCGAGGCCGTTCGCCAACATTCATGATCTTCTCCCGTCTGAGGGTTCGATTTGCCCACCCATACAGACAGGAAACGCAGCCGATCGCGCCCCGGATTATGCCGACCAGCAGACCAGAACACCCCTGCCGGACAACACCACCCGAGCCGCACGCGGCATAACCCGGCACTCGGCATAAGCCGATGACCTTGCTGTGGTCACCGCGTCCCGTGAGGACGCCTGGGAGGCGGCGCGGCTATGCACGCACGTGTTGGAGGGGTTGGGTATGGAACTGGGCGCCGACAAGACCGAGGTCATGAGCTTCGATGAGGGGTTCTGCTTCGTCGGGGAGGACTTCGGGCCCCGCTATCCCCCGACGCTGTCGGATGCCGGTCTGGTGGTCCCCGAGCGGCGGGTCCTCTACGTCTCGCACCAGGGGTCGAGGGTGCGCACAGCCGGCGGCAGGCTCATCGTCGAGTCCGAGGACGACGCCAAGCTGCTCGACTTGCCCACCGAGCTCGTGTCCCGGCTCGTGTGCTTCGGGTCCATCGGGGTCAGCGCCGGGGTCCGCGCGTGGGCCATGGTCCACGATGTGGACGTCGTCTTCGCG
>DASQFG010000208.1:0-7469 GCA_035633315.1 Nakamurella sp.
GGCGGTCAGCGTGACCTTGGTGTGCACCTTCTCGAAGATGCGGGGTGCGCCGCCCATGAAGGTGGGCTTGATGACGGCCAGGTTCTCCACGATCTTGGTCAGATCGCCGTCCACCGCCGTGCTGAACCCGAGCTCGAACTGCACTGCGGACAGCACCTTGCCCAGCACGTGGGACATCGGGAGCCACAGGTACTGCACGTCCTGCGGGGTCAGGATGTTCAGGGCCGCGACGGCCGAGCCCTCGTAGGTCCAGTTGGCGTGCACCAGCCGGACCCCCTTGGGACGGCCCGTGGTGCCCGACGTGTAGATCAGGGTGGCCAGGTCCTCGGGGTTGGTGCCGGCCAGGCGCTTGTCGACCACATCCGGTTCGGCCGCGAGTCGCTCCTTGCCCCTGGCCATCAACTCGTCGAGGGTCAGCGTGGGCACTTTCGACCCTGCCGCATCCTGCGCTGCCGGGCCGTCGAACAGCACGATGGCCAGCAACGCCGGCAGGTCGGCGCCGCGGACCTTCGCGGCCTGCTCCTCGTTCTCGGCGAAGACCACCACCGATTCGGAGTCGCCGAGGATGTAGGCGACGTCCGGGGCCGCGGTCGTCGGGTAGACCGTGGTGGTCGCGCCGCCGGCGCACAACGTCGCCAGGTCCGCGAGGATCCACTCGATCCGGGTGGTGGCCGCGATCGCGACCCGCTGTTGCGGCTGGACGCCGAGGTCGATCAACCCGGCCGCGATCCGGAACACCCGGTCCTTGGTCTGTGTCCAGCTCAAGGACTGCCACTCGCCGTCGGCGAGGTAGCGGTAGGCCTCACCGTTCGGTGTCTTCGCCACCCTCTCCACGAACAGGTGGCCGAACGACTGCGCTCGTTCGGTCAGGGTGGTGGTCATGGGGCGTCCTCCTTGACAGTCCGGTGACAGGTGGTGTGCTGTGGCGCGGGCGTCGCGCCGCCATCCGTGCCGCCGATGTTAACCCAACTTTACGTGGCGCAGATCACTGCGAGACACGGCCGAGTGTCCCGCCCCAGCCTAGGTGCAACCGGACGAACCGGCATACACGCGCGGAGAAGCACCGGTCCGACTCGTCGGAACGCGGACGGGCGCCGCGGACGGGCGCCGCGGACGGGCGGACCCGCCGTGGCGCGACGGTGGCAGGGGGGCAAGGCAGGTTGCTCAGCGTGTTCAGCGCAGCCGGGTGACGCGCACCGTCACCTCGTTGCCGGTGGCGTCCGGGCCCGCGTAGACGCCCTTCACGGGTGGCACGTCCAGGTAGTCGCGGCCGCGGCCCACCAGCACATGGGCCTGCCCCGGAGCGGTGAGGTTGGTCGGGTCGAACCGGTTCCAGGAGCCGTCCCACCATTCGATCCAGGAATGCGACTCACCGGCGACGGCTTTGCCGATCTCGGCCGTGTCGTCGGGGTGCAGGTAGCCGGAGACGTACCGGGTGGGCACCCCCATCTCCCGGAGCAGGCCGATGGCCAGGTGCGAGATGTCTTGGCACACACCTCTTCTGGCCAGGTAGGCCTCGACGGCCGAGGTGTGCACGCCGGTCGCGCCGACCTCGTAGGTGAGCGTCTGGTGTACCCATTCGCAGATCGTGCGTGCAGCGACCGCTGGTGTCGCGGAATCGGCCTTCATCTCCGCCGAGATGCCGCTCAGCTCGTCGTCGAGAGCGGTCAGCGGCGTCGGGGTGAGGAACTCCTCGAAGCGGTCGAAGCAGTCGGACTCGGCCAGCTCGGTCCAGCTCATCGGCTCGGCGGTGGGCGCCCAGTTGTTCCCATCGGCCAAGCCACCGGCCGCCACCGTCGGGAAGGTCTCGACCGTGGTGGTCGCCGTGACCGCGAGGTGCCGGTGCGGCCGGTGGATGTCGAAAGCGGACACCCGGGTACCGAAGTAGTCCAGATAGGCCAGCACACCCTCGAACGGGTCAATTTCCAGCCGCGCGGACAGCACCGCCTGACCGGGCTCGTCCGCCGGTTGCATGCGGACCTCGTTGTAGGAGGTGGTGACGGTGTCCGGGTAGGTCAGCACCGTGCGGTGCACGATGAGCAGCCGCCAGATCTCCGGGATCGGGGTGATGGTCATGCCGCTCCTCCGTCCGCGCCGATGTTCGCCCAGGTGACGGCGTCCTCGCGGCGGAAAAAGGATTTGGTGACGGCGTTGTGTGCGCTGGCCACCGTGCGCTGCAGGCTGGACAGCAGCGATGCGCGGTCGGCGGCGAGTTCGGTGCCGGTCCGGTAGTCCAGGCTGGTCCTGGTGCGGCCGACGATCCGGCGGGCCGACGACGGGTCGCGGCGCGGGTCGCGGTACTGGGAGGCCCCGACCGCCTCGAGTTCGGCCAGGCACGTTTCCGCGGCGGTGAGCGCGCGCAGCACCGACCGCGGGAACTGCCGGTCCATCAGGACGAATTCGGTGGCGGTGCGCTGCCCGATCGACCCGCCGTAGGAGCGGACGTAGGGTTCCCAGCCGCCGCAGGCACTGACCAGGGCACGCCACGGCGGGACGGAACCGGTCTCTGACTCGGCGGCCGCCAGCAGCCGGATCGTCATGTCCGCGCGCTCCAGCGACCGGCCGACGATGAGGAAGTGCCAACCCTCGTCGTGGCTCATCACCTCGGACACCAGGCCGTTGGCGATGGCGCACCGTTCACCCACCCAGCGCAGAAACACGTGCGGGCCCGCCCCGTTGGCCGCCCTGGTGCGCAGCCCGTGCCAGGTGACGTTCAGGCATTCCCAGACGTCCAGCGGGATCGCGTCGCGCACGCCCCTGGCGTTCTCCCTGGCCGCGGTCAGCGCGCCGGCCACCGACGACGCCTTCTCCCCGTCGAAGACCAGGGTCCGCACCAGCTGCCCGGAGTCGGCCTGATGGCCGACGCCGACGGTCTCGTCATCGGACAGGCCCATCGAGTCCAGCAGCGACCGGATCACCAGGTGGTCCGCCTGCCAGGAACCGGCAGGCAGCAGGTGCAGGTAGGTGTCCAGGATGCGGGCCGTGCAGTCCGCCCGTTCCACATGACGGCCGAGCCAGTACAGGGACTCGGCGATGCGGCTCAGCATGGGAAGTCCTCCCCCTGCACGTTCCAGCCCTGCCCCTGCCGGTCCGGAGGCTGCTCGTGCTGCTGTTGCTGACTCTGCTGGGACCGGAAGCCGAAGGTGTCCTCGGGCCCGACCAGCGGCGGGTCCAGCGACACGCTCGAGGACTGCGAGAGGTGCGAGGTCTGGGACTGGGTCATCCAGGTCGATTGCCCCGGCAGCGAGGCCTCGGCGGACAACGCGGACATCACCTGGGTGGCGTCAGCGGTCTGCTCCTGCTGGAACGCCTCGGGCTGGGGTCCGGCCAGCACCCAGGTGTCCTTGGAACCGCCGCCCTGCGAGGAGTTCACCACCAGTTCGCCCTCGGGCAGCGCGACCCGGGTCAGCCCACCGGGCAGCACCCACACCGAGTTGCCGTTGTTCACCGCGAACGGCCGGAGGTCGACGTGCCGGGGTCGCATCTTGTCGCCGATCAGCGTCGGCACGGTGGACAGCGCGATCTCCCGTTGCGCGATCCAGCCCCGCGGGTTCTCCAGGATCGTCTCGCGCACCCTGGCCAGCGTCGCCGGTTCCGCCCGGGAGCCGATCACGATGCCCTCGCCGCCCGACCCGTCGACCGGCTTGAGCACCAGTTCCGACAGGTGTTCCATCGCGTAGTCCCGGTGATCGGGCACCTCCATCCGGTAGGTGTCGACGTTCAGCAGGATCGGTTCCTCGTTGAGGTAGTACCGGATGATGTCCGGGACGTAGGTGTAGACGAGCTTGTCGTCGGCGATGCCGTTGCCGACCGCGTTGGCGATCGTCAGGTTGCCGGCCCTGGCGGCGTTGACCAGGCCGGGGCTGCCGAGCAGCGAGTCGGCGCGGAACTGCACCGGGTCGAGGAACTCGTCGTCGACCCGCCGGTAGATGACGTGCACCGGCATCTCGCTGGCCGTGGTGCGCAGGAACACCCGGTTGTTGCGGCAGATCAGGTCCCGGCCCTCGACCAGCTCGACGCCCATTTCGCGGGCCAGCAGGGTGTGCTCGAAATAGGCCGAGTTGTACACGCCGGGGGTCAGCACGACCACGTTCGGATCGGTGACGTTCCACGGTGCGACGGCGCGCAACGCCGCCAGCAGCCGCCCCGGGTACTCCGACACGGGTCGGACCTGCTGATCGCCGCCGGCCTCGGAGAGCACCTGGGTCACCGCCTGCCGGTTCTCCAGCACGTACGAGACACCGGACGGGATCCGGACGTTGTCCTCCAGCACCCGGAACTCGCCGTTCTCGTCACGGATCACGTCGACGCCGGAGATGACGATCCGGGCGCCGTCCTGGGCGTTCATCCCGACGACCTGCCGGTGGAAATGCGGCGACGTCGTCACCAACCGCCGCGGTACCACCCCGTCGGCGAAGATCCGGCCCTGCCCGTAGGCGTCGGCCAGGAAAGCCTCCAGCGCGCGAACCCGCTGCGGGACACCCTGTTCGACGGTCTGCCATTCGATGGCGGTGACGATGCGCGGGATCAGGTCGAGCGGGAACGGCCGCTCGATGCCGCCGAGCGCGAAGGTGATGCCCTGATCCAGGAAGGTCCGGCCCATGATGTCGGCGCGCGCCTTGAGATCCGCGGCGTCCAGCGTCTGCAGCGCGGCGAAGACCGACTCGTAGGCGGGCCGGATCTGACCGGGTGCGGAGAACATCTCATCCCACGCCCGGCCGAAGGGGTACTCCTCGAACAAATCGGCCATGGGTGCGACCGTAGGACCGCCATGTTGCGGGGGCATGAACACGATTGTCGCCGACGGTGCGAATGGTGTCCTTAAGTGGGTGGGCGGCGCCGGTATCGGGAACAATCTGCTGGCGCGGGATCGGTGATGGCCGAACCGGGCAACGGACCGCAACGACAGGGAGACAGCTGACATGAGTACCTCCGGCGGTACGAAGGCGATCGTCGCGGCGTTGCTGGCCAATCTCGGAATCGCGATCACCAAGTTCATCGCCTACCTGCTGTCCGGCTCGTCGTCGATGCTGGCCGAATCCGTGCACTCGCTGGCGGATTCCGGCAACCAGGTGTTGCTGCTGATCGGCGGCAAGCGGGCCAAAAGGGCGGCAACCGAAGAGCATCCGTTCGGCTACGGGCGCGAGCGGTACATCTACGCCTTCCTGGTGTCGATCATCCTGTTCAGCGTCGGCGGCGTGTTCTCCATCTACGAGGGCGTGCACAAGATCGAGCACCCGGAGCCGATCAACGTGCCATGGGTGCCGATCGGGGTCTTGCTGATCGCGATCGTGCTGGAGTCCTTCTCGCTGCGCACCGCGCTGGGCGAGTCGGCGACCGACCGGAGGGGGATCAGCATCCTGGAGTTCGTCCGGCGCGCGAAGGCCCCTGAGCTGCCCGTGGTGGTGCTCGAGGACATCGCGGCGCTGGTCGGCCTGGTGCTGGCACTGCTGGGCGTGTCGGTGGCGGTGATCACCGGCAACGGTGTCTACGACGGCATCGGGACGGTGTTCATCGGGCTGCTGCTGATCGTGGTGGCGATCGTGCTGGGCATCGAGGTGAAGAGCCTGCTGGTGGGCGAGGGCGCGTCGCCGTCCGACGTCGAGGCGATCAAGGCCGCTGCTTCCGAGGGCGCGGACATCGGGCAGATCATTCACATGAAAACGCTCTACCTGGGTCCGGACGAGCTGCTGGTGGGGATGAAGGTTGCGGTGGCCGCGACCACCTCGGCGCAGCAGGTCTCGGCGGCGATCAACGCGGTGGAGCAGCGGGTGCGCGCCGCGGTGCCGATCGCACGGGTGATCTACATCGAACCGGACATCTTTGATCCCGACTGTCGGGTCGAGGGCGAGTCCTCCGCCAGGTTGGCGGCCGAGTCGTCAGCCCATCCCGCCGGCCATCCGGACGCCGCGGCGGCGGCGCAGGGCGGCCCCGGCGCTGTCCCTCCGGGAGCCGGCGACCGGCACTGATCTCGGCGACCGCGACGTGCGGTGGTCGGGCCGGCGGCTGGTCGCCCGATGCGGTGGCCCTGGTGGTCCGCGGTCGTGGCCCGAGATCCGGTGATCATCGGTTGCTCCTGGGTAGTGATCGGCGGTGATCACCACCGGATCACTCCGGACACGGGGCGTCGACCTCTCGTGATCAGCCGGTGTGTGGTGAGGTCTGTGCAACCGGTCGACGTATCCCACGCCGTCCGGACGCTGATCGTCCGTTGTTCGTCCAAGCGGGAGGTGTCCATGGCGGCTGCCAAGAAATCCAAGAACAAGTCGAGCAAGAAGTCCGGCGTGAAGAAGTCCACGCTGAAGTCGGATGCGAAGGACCGGAAGAAGGACAAGAAGGAATCCGCCGACTCGAAGGTGCGCCCGAAGGGCCGGGCCGACGCAAAGAAGAACGCGAAGAAAGCCAAGAAGAGCATTGGAAAAGACGGGACCGCGGCAGGGCAGTCCAAGCCCGGCGGCAAGGCCAAGCGGGCTGCGGCCGAGAAGTCCGGTGCTGCGAAGTCGGTGGCCAACGCCAGTTCGTCCAAGCCCGGCGCAAAGGCT
This sequence comes from Nakamurella sp., assembly GCA_035633315.1. GTDB lineage: Bacteria > Actinomycetota > Actinomycetes > Mycobacteriales > Nakamurellaceae > Nakamurella. Next base: position 6,543 of record DASQFG010000208.1, read on the forward strand.
CTCAAGGTCGAGGACGCGAAGCTGGAGAGGATCGCCGCTAATGCTGTTGGCGCCGCCGAGCGCGCGGCGACCAGGACCGTTTCCGCCCCGCCGGCTGGCCCCTCCAAGGCCGAGCGACGACCGCCATCGGGTCCCGCGCCGTCCCCGCGGCCGGCCGTTCGCAGGTCAGGTCTGGAGACTCCCACCCCCGCCGGCGCCGAGGTGCCGAGCACGGTGCAACGGTCGGACGCACATGCGCAGGCCACCTGGTCGGCCGCCCACGACTCCGCGGTGGAGCAGTACGGAGAGGGTGAGCGCGCACACCGCACCGCCTTCGCCGCGCTGAAACACACCTACGAGAAGGTCGGCGACCACTGGGAAGCCAAGGCCGAGGCCGGACCGTCGGATTCGCGCGCCGCGTCGCATGGCCGGGACGAGGGCACACCAGCCGGCGGGGTCGATGCAACCGCATCGCGAGCCCACCTGTACCGGCTGGCCCAGCGGCTGGACATTCCCGGGCGGTCCACCATGACGAAGGACGAACTCGTCCAGGCGTTGCAGAAGGCCAACGTCAAGGCCACCGCCGAAGCTCGAGGGAGTAGCCGGTGACGCGGCGGTTAACCGGCGGCGGCGGTTGGCCGGTGACCCGGCAGCCGGTCGCAGACGCGGGGGTGGCCGGTGACCCGGCTGCCGGTCGCTGACGGGGATGCTGCGATCCCGGCGAACCGTCATCCACCACCGACCTGCGCGGCCGCGAACACCGCACGGTCGGCGGCCTCTCGGCCGGCCCGCCAGCCTCGCGCGTCCACACGTTTCGCGCGGATCTCCCTCGTCTCGGGGAAGAGCCGATCGAAGGCGGAATCCACTGCCTCCGAGCGGCGCGCGAGCACCGGCACGAGTTCCGCCCCGTGGCTGGAGCTTGCCTCTTCGCCGGCTCTCCTGTCGGCC
>DASQFG010000209.1:0-4386 GCA_035633315.1 Nakamurella sp.
TGCCCCGGAAGGCGGTCTCGCCATGACGATCCGGCTGCCGCTGGAGGGTGGTGCACCGTCAGTGCCCGGGGACCGGTCCAACGATGCCGGGTGGTGACCGACCGCACCATTCACCCGGTGACGTTGGATGTTGGTCGTGCAGGGCGGTCGCGAAGGGCCGCTCGGTCGGCCGTTCGCACGCTACCGACGGGACAGCGGGTGAATCTTCCCGTCGTGGCTCACTCGACCGGGTGGGGCAGCGGCAGGAAGGTGGCCCATTCGACGGAGTTGGTCAAGGCTGGGAACATGAATCACCGGGGCTTCGTGGGGTGGGGTTGTGCGCGGCGCGCGCACGCAGGCGATCGGTACCCAGGATCCGGTCCGCAATCGAGTGATCAGCGACCGGCCGGGGTCGCCCGCCGGACGTGGCTGTCGGCGGGTTCGTCATGACTCAGCCGCCTACCACCGAGGGAACCGGCCGGTGACGGCAACCGGGCCGGCCCCGAGCGCGAGCCCGGCGATCGCGGCGACGAGCGGCGGCCAGATCCCACCGGACGCCCGTGTCGCCGCCGATCCCACCGGCAGTAGCCGCCCCACGGGCGATGCCGTGCCCGGCAGCGAGTCGGCCGACGGCGATAGATCGCCCACCGGTGCCCGGCACCACAGCGGAGGCTCCGCCAGCGGTCTGCGCGCCCGGCTGATCGTGCTGGTGGTCGCGGTGGCGGTGTTGGTGGCACTCGTGTTCACGGTCGCCGCCGTGTTCCTCGTGCGCGGCACGCTGACCGACGCGGGCACTGCGGTGCTCGCCGATCAGGCGAACCTCGTCGCGGCTGGATTGCCCGCCGACCCGACGGCGAGAGGCGCTGCGCTGGAATCGATGTCGTCTGTGCTGGAGCGCCAGGGCGTCGTCGTTGTGCCGATCGGCGCCGACGGCGCGCTGCCGACGTCCGACCGGTTGGCGGTGCAGGCCGCGCGCGACGCGGGCGCCGGCCGCGCGGTTGGCGGAGCCTCCGTGTCCGGGACATCGTCGGTCGGCGTCGGCGTCGGCGGCGGCGGCGACGTTCGGCTCGTCGAGGCCCGATCCACCGCGTCAGGGGGTTTCGCTCTGGTCACTCTCGCGGACGGGACGGTGCCGCTGCAGGATTCGCTGCAACGTCGGCTGCTGGCGGCCCTGCTCATCGGCACCGTGGTGGCCATCGTGGCCGGCCTGTTCGCCGCGCGTTCGCTGTCGGCTTCGCTCCGCCGCACGGCGGCGCTGGCCACGTCGATGAGCGGCGGTGATCTTCAGGTGCGGATCCCGATCACCGGCCCGCGGGAGGTTGCTGAGGTCTCGGCGACTCTCAACGGGATGGCAGATGCGTTGCAGCGCAGCGAAACCGGCAATCATCTGCGACGGCAACCGGTGTACGGGGGCCCGGCCGCGCATAGTGATCGGGTCGTGGTGCCTCCACCCGCTCCGCAGCCTGCCGGCCCGCCGCCGCCGGACGAGTTCGCCGACGGGCCGCGCGCGCGGTCCGTCGGGCTGCTTCCGATGAGTCAGGAGGTCAGCCAGTCCGACGGCCCGAACCCCGCGTTGGGTGGTTTGGTGCCGATCACGGACGAGACGGACGAGGCTGGCGAGACGGTCGGTGCCCCCGGCCCGGACCCCCGTTCGGTCCATCTCGACCTCGGGCCGACCGATCTCCGGGCGCTGGTCACTCAGGTCGGGCAGGCTTGGCGGGCGCGGTGCGACTCGGCGGGTATCCCGCTGATCGTCGACGTGCCGGTGGAATCCGTCGTGGTCATCAGCGACACCCGGCGGCTCCGGCAGGTGCTGGACGAGCTCGCCGAGAACGCGCAACGGGTGCTCGAGCCCGGTCAGCCGTTGATCCTGCACCTGGGCCGCGAGGCGGCCCCGGCCAGCTCCGGAACGCCCGTCGGCCGGGGAACGGCGGTGCTGCAGGTCCGTGACGGTGGTCCTGGCCTGACGTCCGAGGACTTCCCGGTGGTGTTCCAGCAGGGTGTGCTGCGGGAGCGGTATCGGGGCCGTCGACCCGGCGGCGCGGGCCTGGGTCTGGCGTTGGTGCATCGCCTGATAGTGCGGCTGGGTGGGTCGATCGTGGCCTCGCCCGCGCCCGAAGGCGGGGTGGCCATGACGATTCGGCTGCCGATCACCGCCGGTGGGGCACCATGACCGGGTGCAGACCGACCTGACCGACCTGCTGGCCGGCGCCCGGGTGTTCGCCGTCCCGTTGATCGAGCGGTTCCGTGGCGTCACCGTGCGTGACGGCGTCCTCCTGCGCGGCCCCGCCGGCTGGGCGGAGTTCGCACCGTTCCACGACTACGCCGATGCCGACTGCGTCCCCTGGTTGCGTGCGGCGATCGATACCGCGACCGTGCCCTGGCCCGCCCCGGTGCGGCGGCGCATCGAGATCAACGTGACGATCCCCGTCGTCAGCCCGGAGCGGGCCGCGGAACTCGTCCTGGCGTCGGGCTGCCGGACCGCCAAGGTGAAGGTCGCCGACCCCGGCCGGTCCGTGCAGGCGGACGCTGCCCGGGTGGCCGCGGTCCGCGCCGCGCTGGGCCCCGACGGCCGGATCCGGGTCGATGCCAATGGGGCCTGGAGCGTGGCGCTGGCGGTCGAGTCGATCGCGCTGCTGGACGACGCGGCCCAGGGCCTGGAGTACGTCGAGCAGCCGTGCCGGTCGTTGCCGGAACTCGCCGAGGTGCGCGCCCGGGTCCGCCCGCCGATCGCCGCCGACGAGTCGATCCGGCGGGCGGCCGATCCCGAGCGGGTGGCGCTGGCCGGCGCGGCGGACATCGCGGTGATCAAGGTGGCGCCGCTCGGGGGAGTGCCTGCTGCCCTTCGGGTTGCACGGGCGGCCGGGTTGCCGGTTGTCGTCTCGTCCGCGGTCGACACCTCGGTCGGGCTCGCCGCCGGACTGGCGCTGGCCGGGGCGCTTCCGGAACTCCCGTTCGCCTGCGGGCTCGGCACCCGGGCCCTGCTGACGTCCGACGTCACCAGCACCCCCGCCCGGGAATCCGCGGGGTTCCTCGCGGTGCCCCGGGCGGCTCCGGAGCCGGACCGATGGACCGAGGTCCGGGCCGACCGGTCGACGACGGACTACTGGTCGGACCGGCTCCGCATGGTCGCGGAGTTGCTGTCGGCGTCGGAGTCGCGCAAACACCCGGCCGGCGGGTAGTCGATGGTGACGAACGCGACTGTTCATGATCGATTGCAGGGACCTTTGTCCCTTTACACGTGGTGGCCGTCCGGCGCATTCTCACGTCATGACGCAGCTTGCCGAATCGCACTTCTCCGACATGACGGACGAGGAATCGTGGGAGCTCCTGCGGGAGCATTTCTTCGGCCGGCTCGCCATCAGCGTGTCCGACCAACCGGAGATCTTTCCGTTCAACTACATCGTGCAGAACGGGACGCTGGTCTTCCGCACCGCGCAGGGCACGAAACTGGCCGGGCTGACCGTCAACGAGCATGTCGCCGTGGAGATCGACGGTTACCACGTCACCGGTGGCTGGAGCGTGATGGTGAAGGGTCGCGCCCGTGCCGCGGAGTGGGGCGAGGACTACGAACTGGCCCAGACCGCCGGGCTCAAGCCCTGGGTCGGCACCCGCAAGCCGGTCTTCGTGCGGATCACCCCCGACGAGGTGACCGGGCGTCGCTTCCTGTTCGGGCCGGAACCCGACGACCTCTGACCCCTTGGTCTTTCTCTGACGCCGCCAGGCCGCGCACCGCGAGGCCCTGGTTGGCGCGTGGGCGACATCGGTGCGATCCTCGTCGCCCAGGGCACCTCTTTACCGAGATGCCGGCGGAGGCAGCCAGATCAGTAGCCATGGCCGACAGCGATGTTCCGGTCGGGCGGCCGACCCGTACCCGCCGGCTGGCCGGCGGTGCTCGGTCTGCGGGCGAGCATGGTGATCTCGCCGAGACCGACAACCATGGTGTTGCGTCGGTGTTCGAGAAGGCGGCCGCCGAGTGGGGTGCGCAGCAGCTCCGTGGGGCCCTGCGGACATTGTCGCGGTGAGCGACGAGCGCTTAGCTCAGACGCGATTGCTGTCCCTGGCTGGGACCCTGCAGGCGTCGGAGGGGCGTCAGAAGGGCGGCGGATCGTCCGGTCTTGCGGCCCCCGCCGGTTGGGCGGGTGGCTGAAGTGGTTCGAACCGCTCCGCAGGGCCGGTGTCTTCTCTCGCTGGCGCCGGTCGCTGATGGTTGCGGGGGAATCGGTCGTGGGGGTCGGGAGGGTTTTCGTCGGGGTCGTAGCCGGTGATGAGGAAGTCGAGGTAGTCGGCGTTGTCGAGGCTGGTTGTGGGGCCATCGTCGTCGGCGTTGTTTGCGGTGCTGTTGTCGGAATCGGCTACGGCGCGGTCAGTTTCGTCGTTCTCGTTCAGGTCAGCAGGTGGTTGTTC
>DASQFG010000210.1:0-3178 GCA_035633315.1 Nakamurella sp.
GCGGTGATCGGCTGGATCCTGGTCACCCTGGTCTTCAAGTTCGCGTCATTCTTCGTCGGGATGATCACCGGCGCGTTGATCGGCGCCCGGCTGTACTCCGTGCTCACCCCGGGAGACGCGAGCATCCCGCTGGCGATCATCGTGGTCGTCGCGGTCTCGCTGGTGTTCGGGTTCCTCGCGGACCGGTACCGCGGCCGGGTCCTGCTCTGGGCGACGTCGATCGGCGGCGCCGGGCTGATCCTGAGTTCGATCGGGCTGATCTGGCCCGACGCGCTGGGCTTCCTGCGCGATCCGCAGGCGGGCACCGAAACGGTGACGAGCACGCTGATCTGGGTGGCGCTGGCCGCCGGTGGCTGGATCACCCAGCGGCGGTTGTTCCCCAAGGCGCTGCACGAACAGGAGAAGGTCCGCCGGTAGCGGGGATGTGCCGGATGGGTTGCTTGATTCAGGAAACCCAACCGTAGGAAGGATTCGCAGGGAGGATCCCCCAGGAAGGATCCTCCGGATGGATCCTCAACAAGCCACCAAAGGTCGCTTCCATTGCACCGATCAGTGCGCGGATGATCGTGTCGTGACGGAATGGGAAGCTTCGCGGTGATGGCTGGCGGAGCCAGCAGCGCGCTCACCGGACTGCTGTTTCGTGGCCGTGTCCCTCAACCGCATCGCGGTGACGGAATCACCGTCACTTCGAGCCAGTGCCGCCCAGACGTTGCTCCCGCTCGTGACGCCTCTGCCGATCGCCGCGCTGCTCCTGACGCCTGATCAACCGCAGTGGGTGCTGGGTGTGGAGCTCATCGGTTTGGCGGGTGTGGTCGCTCTCCTGTCGATCGTCGTCGGCAGGGCAAAACGTCATCAGTCGCCAACCGTCAATTCACGACTGGCCAGGATTCTCGATCGGCGTAGTCCGGGCGTAGTCCCAATCTCGTGACATCGGTCCTCCTCGGCACAGCGGGGATCACTGATGCGGTAGGTGTTGGCGGAGGCCTTTATTGGCTCGTGCCCACGGTGCTCGCAGCCCTGCTGGGAGGTGCAGTGAATGCGTGGACGTCTTGATCGAGCCCACGTGATGCGTTGAATCAACGACACGTTACTCAGGGCAGTCACCGAGTACTCTCGCGTGCATCCAATCAGCGGCCCCGGGCCCGCGGCGGTGAACCGTTGCGGAACAGGGCGCCCTGCCCATCAGCGGATCACCGCGCGGTCACCCACGGCGGTACCGCGGCCAGCACCAGCACGCCGCCCACCGCCACGCCCTCCCGCCGCAGCGCGCGGCAGGCAGCCGCGGCCGTTGCCCCGGTGGTGAGCACGTCGTCGATCAGGACGACGACCGCGCCGTCCGGCGGAGCGCCGGCCGCCCGCCAGCGCACGCGTCCGCCCAGGTTCGCCGCCCGTTGCGCGGCGTCCAAACCTACCGAGTCCATGGCGGCGCCGGCCGTCACCAGGCAGGGCGCGACCCCAGCCCACTGCCCCTGCGTCGCCAGGTGTCTGGCCGCGCCGCGGGCCATCGACGTCACCGGGTCGCCCCCTCTGCTGCGGGCCGCCGCTCGCCGGCTGGGAGCGGGCACCAGCCAGCACGGCTCGGGCAGCAGTTGCATGGCCAGCAACCGGGCGATCCCCCGCCCGAGTGCGATCCCGAGGTGGGTCGGCAGGTCCCTGCGGTCCCGCTCCTTGCCGGCGACGATCGCCGACCGGACCGGATCGCGGTACCGGCTCAGCGCCCAGACCGGCGGCTGGCCGCCGGCCGGTGACGCACCCGAAGGCCCCCGCGCACCGGCCACCACCTCCGGCACCCGGACCCGCCGGGGCCTGCCGCGCAGCGTCGAGTCGCACGCGTCGCACCACGGACCGGGCCCCCCGCAACCCGGGCACGGCCGGGGCAGGATCAGATCCATCGCCGCCGAGACGCCGCCCCGGACCACACCGCGAGCGGTCAGCCGGTCGGAACCCACCGGGGCAACTGTGATCAGGGGCAACGGACCCGGTCAAGCGGCCCCGGGTCGATTGTGGACAACTCGCCGAGCCCGGCCTGGTCCAGGCCTACTCCGTGGCCCGGCGGATCAGGGCGAGCAGGGCCCGGCCGTACGCCTCCGCCGGCTCCGCGGCGTCGAACGCCGTGCCGGCTTCCTCACCGGGCAGTACGGCGGTGACCCGGTAGCCGTCGTCCCGGCGTTCCAGGGCGCGGAACGGCAGGCCCAGCAGTTCGCGCAACTGATCCTCCCGCGGCAGCCACAGCGCGTCCGTCACCTGCGCGGAATCCAGCGCCCACTCGGTGGTGCCGTTGAAGCCCAACACGGTGCCGGACGGGAACTCGTGTGCCTCGACCACCATGTCGCTCAGTGCGAACACCTCGCCATCGAACGCACCGGTGGTCAAGGTGAACCGATCGCCGGAGGCTGGGTGCCAGACGAGGCCGCCGGCCTTGAGGGCTGCCGCGAGCTCGATCGAGATCATGGTGGCTGCCCGGGTCTGCGGCTGGGTTGTTGCCTCGTCTGTGCCGGTCACCGCTCCATTGTCACCACCCGCGCTGCCGACCGGAAGGCCGTGCGATCAGCGCGGGTAGAACGGCGACGAGCCGTTCAGGAACGGCTGGTCGGGCAGCGGCGACTGCCACTGCCCGTCGGTCTGCGTCCCCTCCAGCTGCCACACCCGCCCGCCGAAGGTGATCAACATCGGTTCGCCCTGGGCCACCGCGATACCGTCGACGTCACCGAAGATGCCGCGATCGGTGATGCTCCTCAACTCGAACCCGTCGATGGACACCGCGTCCACCGTCCGGTAGCCGGTCGGCGTTGCGGCCGCGGCCACCATCAGCTCGCGGGAGTTCGCGAATGCGACGGCGCCGACCCGGAGCAGATCGGGGCGCAGCAAGCTCAGATTGGTGACTACCAACGGGCTCTGGCCCGACTCGGGTTCGGCCGCCGACTGCGCGGAGTCGGCGGTAGACGGTGTTGGACTGGTGGGAGCGCTGGTCGTCGAAGCCGCGGTCGCGGGTTCGTCGGCGGGCGCCGGTGCGATCACCCCCAGGTAGAGCTTGTCCCCGGCGACCACGGCGACCCGAACGCCGTCCGGGGACAACGCCAGCGCCGTCACCGGGCCAAGTCCCGCCAACGACGACGAGCCGACCCGTTCCCTGCTGGCCTCCCCGGTGGTCGACACCTGGTAGACCTCGGGTTTCTGC
>DASQFG010000211.1:0-4613 GCA_035633315.1 Nakamurella sp.
TCATGTTGTGTTTCCAGTAACGGCGGCAGATGACCGCCGTGGCGAACCGGGTGCCGTCCAGCACCCGGTCCGCGGCCGCTGATTCGAGGAAGGAGCGAACCGGGACGTTCGTGGACAGCCACCAGGTCGGCGAACCGACGACCACCAGGTCGTACTCCCGGTCGGTCACCACATCCGGGATGCCGATCTTCCCGGGCTTCCTGCGTAGCTCGGCGGGGATCATCCCGAGGACCTCCCGGAACGGATGGGGCATCGGGAAATCCCGGAACCGGCCGTCGTAGCGGGGGTCGGTGAACTCCAGGCACGCCATAGTCACGTCGCACCACCGGGCTTGGAGCGCCTCACCCATCACCTCCAGCACCTTCGCGGTCTGTTGTGTGTAGGTGTGGTAGACGAACAACACGGATCGCTCTGTGGCGGTGTCGGTTTGAGCGTCGATCCGTCCCGGCTCCAGGCTCATGGACGGCTCGCGTCCTCGGACGTGGTGATCGGTGCCTGGGTCATCGTCCGCATCCTTCGAGACTCGGACACACGGTGCGATGGCTCGCTTCGAGGCCGGCGGTGTCGAGGCCCAACACTGGCATTCGTCGGGGAAAGCCGACTCACCCTCGGTGGATGATCCCGCCATCGGCACCCGGTCGACCGCCGACCCCGGACCGGCGGATCCATCTCCGCCGGCGGCTTGGTGTCGACAGCGTCGATCAGACGTTTCTTGGGGGGGCGACTCGGAGTTCGCCGCGGCCGAGGGTAGATCGGGTCCGTCGCCGAACGCGGCCGGTAGCATCGCACTTGCCGAATTCGGCAGCCGGCCGGGGTCGGTGTCGCTGCTTCATCGTCGCGGCGGCAGAAGCTGGTGCTCGCCGCCAGGAATGTGGTTCGGGCCTGACCGTCCAGGAGGGTTCACGGCATGCGCAAGAGCAGGTTCCGCCGTGGCTGAATGGGCCGTGCGCGTTCCCCCGACTCGACGCGCAGATGTGCTGCCGGCCATGACCGGTGCGCCGGGCCCGTCCGCGGTGAGCGGCCCTGGGGGGCTGCTTGGCACGAAAATCGTGCCACCGACCATTCCTGGTGGGTTCCTGCGGCGGCCTCGGCTCGAGGACCGACTCGATCTCGGGGTGACCGGTCCGGTCACGTTGGTCAGCGCCGGAGCCGGCCCCGGGAAAACGCTGGTGGTCGCCTCCTGGGCACGGATCACTGCCGCGGAACGGGCGGCCGAGGGGCCGACGGTGGCGTGGTTGGCGTTGGACCGTGATGACAACGAACCGACCCTGTTCTGGAGTGCGGTGGCTGCCGCGCTCCGCGTATCGGGGGCGGTGCGCGCCGACAATCCGCTGACCGAACTGGCACTGGAGCAAGGCCTGACCGCGCAGGGCATGCGGACCCTGCGGATGGGGCTGAACGACTTGAGCCCGGGGTCGGTGCTGGTGTTGGACGATTTCCACGTCATCGACAACCTCGAGATCCTGGAATCCGTCGCGGTGCTGCTCAGGCACGAATCGCCGCTGCGGCTGGTGCTGGTGAGCCGCGCTGACCCGGTGCTCCCGTTGCACCGCCTGCGGGTCAGCGGCGGCCTGCGCGAAATCCGCGCCACCGACCTGGCTTTCGACCAAGAGGAGGCCGATGGGTTCCTGCGCCTGAACGGACACACCCTGCCGCGAACGGATGTCGCCGGGCTGGTGGAACGCACCGAGGGTTGGGCCGCCGGGCTGCGGTTGGCCGCGATGTTCCTGTCCCGCGATTCCGCCCCGGGACGGGCCGGAGAGTTCGCCGGTGACGACCGCGCCGTCAGCGAGTACCTGCTCGGCGAGGTGATCGGCAGCCAGCCCGCACACACCCGTGACTTCCTGCTGCGGACCTGCATCTCCGACCGGACCTGCGGTCCGCTCGCCGATGTGTTGGTCGACGGTGGCCACGGGCAACGACGCCTGGAAGAGCTCGAACGGGCCAACACCTTCATCACCTCGGTGGGACCGCACCGGCACTGGTACCGCTACCACCCGCTGCTGCGGGAAACGCTGCTGCACGAACTGCGGACTGGGGATCCGGCGTTGCACAGGGAGCTGCACCGCCACGCGGCCCGCTGGTTCGCCGTCCACGACGCCCCGGTGCAGGCCCTGCGGCACGCCGCCGACGCGCAGGACTGGGTGCTGCTGGGCGAACTGTTCGTGACCACCGCCGCCGCCCGGATCCTCTCGGCAGACAGGCAGGCGATGAACGAGGCGCTGGCCCGGATCCCTGACGCGGAACTCACCCGCACCGCGGCGCTGGCGACCTGCGCGGCCGCGAAGCTGGAATACGCCGGCCGGTTCGCAGAGATCCCCGCCGTGGTCGCCAGGGCCCAGCGGATGCTGGCGGTGGACAACTCGTCGTACCGGGCGGCGACCGCGGCCGTGGTCGGGCTGTGGGTGACCGCGATCGCCAGGCCCACCGGTGACATGCAGCTGCAGCTGCGGACCTGTGCGGCCGTGCTCACCCGGCTCGCCGAGGTGAAGGAACCGTTCCCCGCGGCGGATCAGTACCGCGCGGTGGCCTTGGCCAACCAGGGCGTGGGGTTGCTCTGGACCGGACAGGTCGAGGCAGCTCGACCGGTGCTGTGTGCAGCCCTGGACGCCGCCGCCGCGGCCGACATGGAATACACCAAGCTTGGCTGCCTGGGCGAGCTGGGACTGGCAGCTGTCGTCGTGGGCAGGCTCCACGAAGCGGAGATGTGGGCATCACAGGGTGTGGACCTGGCCGGGCAACGGGGCTGGACGAGTTTGACCAACGCCGCCGGCAACTATCTGGCGGCGGCGATGGTCCTGCTGCTGAGAGGCCGGCCGGCCGATGCCGAGCCCCTGCTCAGACACGGCGCGGCCGCGTCAAAGGAGCCGCTGCTGAGCATTGCGATCATGATCGGCCAGGCAATGGTGGCCGCGGCGCTGGGTCGTCCACAATCCGCGCTCCGATCCGCGGGGGCAGCACGGGACACCATCGCGCGGTTGGCTGATCCGCCACCGTTCCTACTGCGCTGGGTTGGTGTCGCGGAGGCAGAAGCCGACCTTTCGGCCGCAAACCCCGCCGCCGTGACGGCGCGACTCAACTCGCAGACAATCCCTGAATATGCCGGGGAGTGGAGCGAGCAGGAAACGGTGCGGGCAAGCCGCGCCCTGATGGAACTGGGTGCGCTCCCGGAAGCGGACCGGGTGCTTCGGCAGGCAACCACCGACTCGGAGAACCCGCTGACCGGGGTGGAGGTCTGGCTGGCGGCGGCGCTGGTCGCCGACCGGTTGCGGCAGGACGACCGGGCCGTGCAGGCCATGGGTAGGGCCGTCCGCCGGGCAACTCCGGAACGGGTGTGCCTGCCGTTCCTCACCTTTGACCGCGCCCGCTGCGCCCGATTGCTGAGCCGGGTGATCGCGCACGACCCGCCCGAGAAGGCGTTCATCCTCGAACTCACCAGGCTCACGTCCCAGGGGGGACAACCGGAAACTGAACCCGAACCGCTGGCCGAGCCACTGACCGACCGCGAAATGGGAGTGCTGCGTTTGCTGCCCAGCATGCTCAGTAACACCGAGATCGCCGACGAACTGTTCATTTCCGTGAACACGGTCAAGGTCCACCTCAAGTCCCTGTACCGCAAGCTCGACGTCGCTAACCGGCGCGGCGCCGTGCGTCGCGGGTACTCGCTGCGGCTCATCAGCTGACAGCGGCAGTGCCTGGACATGGCACCGTTCACTGCATCCGATGCGTCGGATCTGGGTGAGCGGGTGATGAATCCGGACACCGGCGCACCTCGATGAGATCCAACCCGAGCACGTGCAGCCGCCGCAGCATCCCCTGCAGAGCAGCCTGGTCGATGACCAGACCACGCAGCACCGTTTCGCTGAACTGCGCGACAGCGGTGACATTCTCGAATTCGATGAGTTCGTCGGGAGGTATGTGGCCGCGAACCCGGATTTCGTAATACCTGGCGGTCACGGCGAGAACTCCCTTTTTCGGTACATCCCAGTGTGAACCATTGTGAACCACCCATCACGCGGCGGCATCGCCCGGAATGGACGACAGAGCGACCCGGTGGCATGGCAACCAGCAAGACTGCCGGGACGCAGTGGGCGAACAGACCTTGCATCGAGGCGGGCCCATGATCTCTCACCTGCTCCCTGGCTTTCGCAACATCCGGACGCCCTTGGCAACCGGATACCTGTACCTCCTTCTCCTCTGGCTCTGGGTGGGCGAGCTGATCCCGACGAGCGAGACCGCCGACGGGCTGATCGCTCGCGCCTATCAATGGGCGGCATGCTCGGCCCGACCACGGTTCTTGCCGCGGTCTCCGTCGCCGCGTACGTGCTGGGCGGCATCCTGACGATCGATCCGGTCGTATCCCGAACAAATCCGACTCGGCGATATCTCGGTGCCTGCGCATTAAATGGTGGTGCGATATACGCATATCTACGGAACCACAGAACAACAGATGACTGCGCTGACCCGGCCACGTACTGACGCTGCACCAGAAGCAAACGTGACCGCCGAGGACTACACAAAACTCGTATTCCAGGCGGCCGATCGCCACGAACCTCTCGTGGCCTACGGTAAATGGGTCATCCAAGCATCTCGCGGGCCCGGCTCTCGGCGCC
>DASQFG010000212.1:0-2764 GCA_035633315.1 Nakamurella sp.
ACCGGAACGCCACGGGCCGCGGCGATCTCGGGGTCGACGGTGGCGAACATCAACGGGCGCCAGAGAATCGCCAGCACCGCGATGACGACGGCCGAGACGCCCAGCATCCAGAACAGCTGCGGATCGTCCACCGCCACGATCTGACCGGTCAGCAGACCGAACTTGTTCGCGGCACGGCCCGGGTACAGGGCCAGGAACAGGACGCCGAGGCCCAGTCCGAACGGCATCAGCACGCCGATGAACGAGGACCGTTCCCGCGCCCGCACCCCGAGGAACCCGATCAGCAGCGCCGCGGACAGCGACCCCAGGATCGAGCCGATGACGACGTTGAACCCGACCAGCAGTGCGAAAGCCGCGCCGGCAAAGGACAACTCGCTGATCCCGTGCACCGCGAACGTCAGGTCGCGCATCACCACGAAGACGCCGATCAGCCCGCCGATCAGGCCGAGCAGGGCGCCGGCCAGGATCGAGTTGTGCAGCAAGCCGAGAAGCTCTGCGTAGTTCTGGAAGCTGAACAGCTTGTCCCACACGCTCATCGGCGGAACCTCCTGGTCGGGCCGAGCGGCGGATCGGTCGCGCCGTGATCGTCGTGGGACAGGTGGAACCCGGCGGTCGGATCCGTGGAGGCGACCACGATGATCCGGCCCTGCGCACGGATGACGTCGACCGGAGCGCCGTACAACTCAGTCAGCCCCTCGGAGGTGAGGACTACCTCGGGCGGCCCGAGCCGGAATCGCCCGGCGGCCAGGTAGAGCACTTGATCGACATAGTCCAGCACAGCGTTGATGTCGTGGGTCACGAACAGCACAGCGGTGTCGTGCTCCCGCCGCCGGCGGTCCAGCAGCGCGGCGACTTCCTGCTGGTGCCGAAGGTCCAACGCGGCCAGCGGTTCGTCGCACAGCAGGATCGAGGGGTTGGACGCCAACGCGGCGGCCACCCGGACTCGCTGCAGCTCGCCGCCGGAGAGCATGGACACGGGCGCGTCGGCCAGTTGCGCAGCGCCCACCGAGGCCAACAGTTCGTCGATGGTCCTGCGCACCGCATGCCGGGTCCGCGCCGAGCCGATCGGCATCCCCCAGCGGTGACCGTCAAGGCCCATCCGCACGACGTCCCGCGCCTTCACCATGGTCGCGCTGTCGATCGACACCTTCTGCGGCACGTAGCCGACCAGCGTGCTGCCCCGGCGCACCGGCTCCCCGGCGATCCACGCCTCACCGGTGGACAGCGGCTGCTCACCCAGCAACACCCGGATCAGGCTCGTCTTGCCAGAACCGTTCGAGCCCAGGATCGCCACGAACTGCCCCGGTGGGATGTCCAGGTCCAGCCCACTCCACAGCACCCGGTCGCCGAACGCCAGGCCGGCCTCCCGGGTGGACACCACCGGCTGCCCGGGCGACCCCGCCGGGTGCGCGGCCTGCGCACGGAGGCTCGCGGCGGCGATCGGCGCGGTGATCCCCGAAGAGGCGTCACCCGGCGCTGCGCTGTCCATGATCGTTTGCCGTTTCATCTGTTCAGCGCTCATCGGTCCAGCGCTCAATGGTCCAGCGCGGTCGCCAGCGCGGTGATCGTCTCGCCCATCCAGCTCAGATAGTCCTTGTTCTCCGGCAGCGTCTCGGCGACCGGCACGACGGCGATGTCGGCCTGCTTGGCCGCGTTCAGCACTGTCTCGGTCTCCGGCGATGCCGTCTGCGAGTTGTACACCAGCGCTGCCACCTGACCTCCGGTGAACAGCGCCAACGTGTCCTTCAGCACGGTCGGCGGCACGTCTGTGCCCTCCTCGATGGCTTGGCTGAACCTCTCCGGTGTCTTGTCGACCAGTCCGGCGGCCTCGGTCAGGTAGAGCGGAACCGGTTCGGTGACGGCGATTCCGGTGCCGTCATGGGCCGCCTTGATGGCCTGCACCTTCGTGGTCAGCCCGGTGATCCCGTCCGCGAAGGCGTCCGCGTTGGCCTGGAAGTCGCCCGCTTGTTCCGGGCGCAGGTCGCTGAGTTCGTCCGCGACCCGCTGCGCGACGGCGTCAACGGTCGGCAGGTCGTACCAGACGTGCTCGTTGAAAGGCTCGTCGTGGGCTGCGGACCCGGTGGTCGCGGACGCCGGCGTCGCCGGCGTCGGCGTTGCCGTCGCGGGAGCTGCCGTCGCCGGAGCTGCCGTCGCCGGCGTTGCCGTCGCCGGCGTTGCCGTCGCGGGAGTTGCCGTCGCCGGCGTTGCCGTCGCGGGAGTTGCCGGGCCCGATCCGAACAGGTCAACGGCGTCGATGACCGGCGCGACCGATCCGGACGCGTCGATCAGCGTGGTCATCCACTCGTCGTAGCCACCCCCGTTCGTGACGATCAGCTCGGCCTTCGACACAGCCAGCTGGGCCTGGGCGCTCGGCTCGAACGAGTGCGGGTCGGCGGACGGATCGGTGACGAGCGGCCGGACGGTCGCGTACTGGCCGCCGATCTGCGACACCACGTCGCCCCAGACGTTGGTCGAGGTGACGACGGAGATCGGCGTGGTCGAGCCGTCCACCGGTCCGCCGCCCGCGCCGTCGCCGGCCGATGACCCGTTGCCGCTCGATCCGCAGGCGGCGAGCACGGCCGTGACGGCGACGGACAGCAAGGCCTGCCCGGCCCTCCGCACAATCACAGACATATCGTTCCCCGCACGTTGTTGCCGGCACTCTACCGGCGCTGCTGAAGCTGATAATCGCTCTCAGCATGGTAGCCCACCTGCCACGCGGAGCGGGAGCTCCGGACGGTCGCGGGCCGGATCGGCGAGGCGG
>DASQFG010000213.1:0-17676 GCA_035633315.1 Nakamurella sp.
CGCGGCGCCAACAGGAACGCCACCAGGTAGAGCGCACCGACGACGAGCAGCAGGTTCCGGTAGCCGGTCAACAGGGCCAGGTACTCCAGGCAGCCACCGAGCATGGCGCCCAACAGGTTCAGGCCGAACGCCGACTGGGAGTCGTCGGACGCGCCGAACCGTTTGGAGAATGCCACGTTCGCCAGGTAGATCGGCACGAAGGCCAGCAGCACGGCCGCGATCAGCCGCGGCACCAACGGCAGGCTCAAGAGCCAGTCGGGCTGCACGAGATAGCAGACCAGCAGCGACAGGGCGATGCCGACGAACACCAGCGGCAGGGGCGGGGTACGAAACCGCCTGGTGGTCTCCACCGCGGCCAGCACGATGATCAGCACACCGCCGAACACCAGCGCGTTCACTACCCAGGTGGTGCCGAACAGCAGCGCGAACGTGGCGATGTTCTTGGTTTCCAGCAGCAGGAACGCCGCTCCCATGAAGAAGAGGTCGGCGTACGGCCGCATCGCCCGGAAGGGCCCGCCCAGCGCCCGGACGAACAGCAGCGAGATCAGCAGGATCCCGCCCAGCGCCCACAGGTACATCGAGGGGATGGGGCCGCCCTGGTAGTACAGGAAGGGCCGGTCGTCGGTGGCGGGCCCTATCACGGTGCCGCTGGGCACATAGGCCGCCCCGCATGACTGTTTCGACTCGTCCAGCGCCGCCGTCACGACGGCCTCGCCGCCGCCCACCTTGTCCACGCACGGGGCGTGCCCGAACGCGACCGACGCGGTCCCGGCGAGCCGGTCGATCAGCCAGTCCTCGCGGTAGTAGTTGTACATCGCGAAGGATCCGCCGGGGGTGAGGTGGTCGCGCGCGGACTCCAGCGCCTCCTCGGTGAACAGGAAGCTCTCCAGCCGGATCTGCGAGGCACCGGTGACCAGGGCCAGCGAATCGGGCAGCGCGAACAGGATCAGGTCGTATTTGTTGTCGGTGGTCTGCAGGAACGCCCGCCCGTCGTTCACATACCGGGTCACCCGCGGGTCGTCGTACGGGTGGTCGGGATTCTTCTCCTGCCCGATCTCCATCAGCCGCGGGTCGATGTCCACCGCGTCGATGTGCTTGGCGCCCTTGGACAACGCGATCGCCACATCGGATCCCGACCCGGCGCCGACGATCAGCACGTTGTTCAGCGAGTTGCCGGCGGCCCGCTGGTAGGGCAGGCGGTACTGCGGTTCTTCCTGGAGTCGCTGCGCCGCTGCCCGCATGATCTGGTGCGGTACGCCGTTGACGGAGATGTCGGTCAGCGAGGTGCCGCCGAGGATCCGGTCCTGGGTGAACACCTTGTAGTACGGCGACCAGGAGACGCCCGCGCCGAGGGTTTCCACCATCAGCGCCGCGATCATCGCGAGGCCCGCGACGGCGCTCAGAAAACGCGGCCAGCCGTTGATCAGGATCACGAAGCAGATCGTCACGACGATGCCCCAGACCACCGAGGGGGCGCGGACGAACGACAGCAGGGTGAACGAGCCGATCCCGATCAGCGACCCGACCAGGTCCCAGCGGTACGCGGTCAGCGGCCGCAAGTGGCCGAAGCAGCGGCCGACCACCTCGGCCGGTCCGGCCAGCACGGCCGCGACCAGCAGGAAGATGATCGGCAGCACCAGCCAGGCCGGCGGGCCCTGGGTGCTCAGCGACGTGAAGTAGATGACCTCGTCGCCGGCCCGGTCGATGGTGACCGGCTCCAGGAACACGAAGATCACCAGCAGCGCCAGGATCACCGGCGTGAACGGCAGCACCGACCAGCGTTTGCGGGAGATCAGGAAGCCGAGCCCGATACCCAGGAACGACCCGAGCAGGACGAAATTCGAGAAGTAGCTCAGGTGAACCACGTTCGCGCCGAGCCAGCGGATCAGGGCCAGCTCGACGAAGAGCATCAGGGCGCTGCCGAGCACCAGTCGGCGGATCACGTCACCGGCGGGTTTCTCCGTCTCCAGCTCGGTCGGCAGCCGCCATGGCCGCCGGACCCGGGTGCCAGTTGTGCCGGTCCGGCTGCCGGTCTCACCCCCGGTCTCCCCCGCGGGATCGCCTCCTGACGGGGAGCCCGGTCCGGTCGTGCCCGTGGCCTCTGCCATGTCTTACCTCCGCACGGCCAGCATGGGCCGGCCCGTCGACGCAGTGATCATCGGTGAGTTGGTCGGTGGGCTCGTCGGGTCACTGCCTGTCCGGGTATCCGCTCCCGCACTGTCTCGCGGGACGCGCGCATCATCGTGCCGTCGCGGGGCTCGGCGCGGCAACGCGGGGGGTGGCGGATCACAGCTCCTCGGTGTGCCCGTCGTCGAGATCGATCCAGCGCGCGCCGGTGGGCCCGAGCCGCGAGAGCAACCCGTAGGCCATCGCCGGGTTGGCCATCACTTTCTCGTGGATCGGGAAGGCGACGGCGGGATTCACCGCACGGGAGAACTCGACCGCCTCCTTGATCGCCATCCAGGGCGCCGACGCCGGCACCGCCAGGATCTCGACGGCCTGCTCCGGCACGGCCAGCGAGTCCCCCGGGTGCAGCAGCCGCCCTCCGATCAGGTAACCGACGTTGGGGATGACCGGAATGTCGGCGTGGATGATGGCGTGGTCGCGCCCCACCACCTGGACGGGCGTCCCGACATCGAGGTCGTCACCGGAGTGCACGGCGGAGGCCCCGATCCCGGCCTCGGCCAGCTGACCGGCGGTGGCCTCGTCGGCGTAAACGCCGACGCCAGGGTTCGCGGCGAGCACCGCTGGTAGCCGGTCCCGGTCGAGATGGTCGGGGTGCTGATGGGTGACCAGCACGGCCGTGAGTCCGGTCAAGTCCTCGAACCCCGCGGAGAATACGCCGGGGTCGATCAGGATGTTCGCCGATCCATCGACGACGCGCAGGCAGGAATGCCCGTACTTGGTGATCTCCATCGATGCTCTCCGTGGTCCGGGTCGGCGTGATCCCGTCCGGCGGGCGAACGGAAGCGGGCAGGACCGGACGTGCTGGTGGGCACTCGGCCACGGCAAGGCTACGTCCGCGGCCACCCGCGGGCGCCCGTCGGGCGGCGAGTCGGGCCGCGAATTGGGCCGCGAATTGGGTAGGAGTCGGGACTGGGTCGGGTCAGTGGTCAGTGCACGAGCAACCAGGCGGCGAAGAACCCCAGCGCGTTGGTCGCCCAGTGCACGAGCATCGTCGTCTTGATGCCCTTGCCCAGCCTGGCGAGGGCGCACAGCAGGATCCCGGCCAGCGTCATCGCGGCGACCGCGATCGTGGTGGTCAGCCACTGATCGGGACCCAATGCGCCCCCGACCGCGGCGTTGGCCCGGTTGATCCCGATCGACGGCAGGATGTGCCACAACCCGAACATCACCGATGCCCCGACCACCGGCCACCACCGCCAGCGGATCGCCGGCGACGCGCCCATGAGTGCCGGTAGCACCCCGCGGAACGCGACCTCCTCCAGCACCACCGTGCCCAGCGGGATCTGCACCAGCACCACCCAGAGCAGCCCCGCGACGCCGGCTTCGCCGATGCGGGTGTCGACGAAGGCGTTGCGGGTGGCCGGCAGCAGCATTCCCAGCGCGAAGAGCAGGGCCGTGCCCCCGGCGAGCAGCAGCCCGACTCCGACCGGGCGGTGCCAGTGCCGGATGCCCAGTCCGACGGCGACCGGTCCGGAGCCGCCGAGGTAGGCGATGCCGAGCAGGACGAACGCGATGGTCAGGTTCCACGGCACGTACGCCCAGGCGGGAAGGATCCGGTTCGACATCACGTTGCTCAACACGACGGTCGCGATGGCGGCCGACAGTGCCCACCAACGCCGGCGACGAGCCGGGTGTGCGACTGCGGGTCGAACCTGCACAGCGAAACCCATGCTTCTATCGTGGACCCAAAGCCTGTGCAGGGGCGACCATGGGTTGTACGGGCTGATCAGCCGGGGTTTTGCGACGGTCTCCCGGGCACTTGCCGGGTAGCGACGGCGGCCGTAGCGCGAGCGGGCCGAATGAGATCCGGCCGCACCGGGCAGCAACCCAGTCACCACCGGCGGCAGCCGGGAGAGTCGGGAAGGAGAGTCGTGGCCAGACGAGCCGAACGCGACCCCTACGCCGACTTCCTGCGGTCGTTTTCGCTGCTGGTCGTCATCCTCTGGCATTGGTGCTTCACGATCCTGGTCTGGAATGACGACGGTCCGTATGCGACCAACCCGCTCGGCTTCACCTCAGGGCTGTGGATCGCGACGTGGCTGCTTCAGGTCATGCCGTTGTTCTTCTACATCGGCGCGTACGTCCACCTGAAGTCCTGGGAACGGGCCGCCGCCCGCGGGGAGCGGCTCTGGCATTTCGCCCTGCGTCAGGCGAAATCGCTGGCCATCCCCTCGGCCGCGCTGCTGGTCACCTGGGTGATCCTCGGGATCATCGTCGGGATCGTTTTCGACCTGGACTGGATGGGCCGCGCCGTGTTGATGGTGCTGTCCCCGCTGTGGTTCGTGGTGGCGTATCTGGTGTTCGTGTGCCTGATGCCGATCAGCGTGTGGCTGCACCGGCGGTACGACGCGCTGGTGCTGGTCTTCCTGGGCGGCCTCGCCGTCATCGTCGACGTGCTGCGCTTTCGCTACCAGCTACCGGGCATCGAGTGGGTCAACATGGTGTTCGTCTGGGGCTTCGCATTCCAGCTCGGATACTTCCACGGGCGTATCTCCGGGGTCGACTCCGCGCCGCGGTATTCCGACGGGCGGATCGACTGGGAGTACCAGTCACCGCGGTCCGCGCAGCGGGCCAGGGTGATGGCGGCCGCCGGGTTGTTCGCGCTGATCGGCCTGGTCTTCTCCGGGTTGTACCCCGGGTCGATGGTGGGCGTGCCCGGTGAGGGTTCCAACATGGCGCCACCCACCGTGTGCATCATCGCGCTGACGATCTTCCAGGTCGGTGTGGCCGAACTGATCCGGCCCTCGGTGCTGCGCGGCCTGGCCCGCGGCGGCCCGTTCTCCCGGGCGACTGCTGTCTTCACCCGGTTCGCGTTGCCGCTGTTCCTGTTCCACACCACAGGCATGGCGCTGTCCCGCGGATTGGAATGGACGATTTTCGGGACTCAGACGGAGACGGTGGCGCCGACATTGACCTGGTGGCTGCTGCGGCCCGTCGCGATCATCGGGCCGCTGCTGGCGACGCTTCCGGTCATCTACCTGTTCGGCCGACGGTGGCAGACGCAGACCGTCACGCCGCCGCCGCGGATACTCCCGATCGTCGACGAGGACGTCGGCGACGGGGGAGACGGTCCGCTGGAGCCGACCCGCCGGAACCGCCCGATGATCGGGCCGCTGCCGGTGGTCCGGCCGGTCCAGCTCCGACGGCGCCACGCCGAGCCGACCGCCCCGCCGCCCCCTGACCCGCCTCAGCGGCTCGGGAGCGATCGGGCGAAGCCGTCAGATGGAACAGGAGCGGGCGGGCCACCCGGGTCCGGAGCGCCTGGCGCACCTGCGCACCGCTCTGGGAGCGCTGCGGGAGTTCACCGATCCGTACCGTGACAATCCCCACGACGATCCCGACGACGATCCCGACGACGATCCCGACCCGGTCCCCCAGGAGGATGCCGACCACGATCCGGACCCGTCCTGAGTCGGTTCGAGCGGACCGTGTTCGGCGACCAATCCGGTCAGCGTCCTGCTGCGCCGGAGTTCGGCGCCATCGACGTCCTGCAGGATCCACTGACCGGGTGCCTGGGCCGCGAACAGCCGCTGGGTTCCCTCCCCGATCCAGACGCCGGGGCCTTGCGGCTGCCAACCAGCCATCGGAACGACCTCCTCGTGACAAGACGTCATCTTCGTGAGAGCCACATTCCTGGACTGTCACTGCTAGTAGCAACTGTACCGCCATTAGAGTGATATTGCACCCTCCCGCGGCGCGCCGGCTCCGGCCTCGACGGCGTGGAATCGTGGGTGGACCCCGCCGTATCGGGCTCCGCTGCGCGAAGGACGCCCGAATGACCGATTGACCGGCCTCGCCAGGCGGAGTATCGCCGAGGCGATGGTCGCGATCCGCAGCGCCAGGGTGTTCGACGGTGAACGATTCCTCGACGGCGGCGGCACCGTGCTGGTGCGGGACGGCCGCATCGTCGGCGTCGAACCCGGGTTCCCGGACCTCGGAACTGACTGGGAGATCGTCGACTGCTCCAACGGCACCGTGCTGCCGGGCCTGATCGATACCCGCGTCCACCTGGTTGCCGACAGTCAGCAGGACGCCCTCGACCGGGTGGCGGGGTTCACCGAAGAGGAGATCGACGAGGTCGTCACGGACGGCCTGCGCCGCTCTCTGACCGGAGGCGTGACGACCGTCCGGGACCTGGGCGATCGGTTGTTCAACGTGGTCGGTCGCCGCGATCGGCAACGACACACACCGGGCCTGCTGGAACCGACGATCGTGGCGTCCGGTCCGCCGCTGACCAGTCCCGGCGGCCACTGCTACTACATGGGCGGCGAGATCCCGGACCGGGCAACGCTCGACGCGGCCATTCGCGCGCGGGCCGATCGCGGCGTCGAAGTCATCAAGGTGATGGCCAGCGGGGGGATGACCACCGCCGGGTCCGACATCACCGGCACCCAGTTCTCCGTCGAGGATCTGCGGTTCCTGGTCGACCGGGCGCACGCCGCCGGACTACCGGTGGCCGCCCACGCCCAGTCGCTGGCATCCGTGGAGGCGGCGCTTGCGGCCGAGGTCGACGCGATCGAGCACTGCAGTTGCATGACGGAGAACGGCCCCGTCGTCACCGATGACCTCATCGAGAGACTGGCCGCCAGCGAGATCGTGGTCGGGGGGTGTTCGGGGTGCGCCCAGTGATCAACCTCGCCCAGGCGCCGGTCAACGTGCGGGCCTTCGCGGAACGCACCGGCGCGACGATCGAGTCGATGCTGGCCCGGCGCCGCGAGATCATGAACCGGATGTACCGCGGCGGCGTGCGGTTCGTCACCGGCGCGGATTCCGGCCTGGCGGACTGGCGCCCGCACGGCCAGCTGTACACCGCAGTGGAGCAGTTCGTGGATGCCGGAGCCGACGCGGCGACCGCGCTCGCGGCCTCGACGTCGCTGGCCGCGGAAGCTTGCGGCGTCGGCGAGCGCAAGGGCAGGCTCCGTGCCGGGTTCGACGCCGATGTCCTGGTGGTCGACGGTGACCTGGCGGGCGACGTCGGCCGGCTCGCCGACGTCAGGTCCGTGATGCTGGCCGGGGTGTTCGTCACGTCCGGGTGAGGCACCGCTGGTTGAGCCCGGGGCGCGGGGTGCGCGGAACGCACCTCGAGTCGGTCGGTCCGGGGACGGGCGTGGCGGCCCCGGCCCCGCGATAGGCTGGCGCTCGGTCGGGTGCGCCGGAGACTCGGGAGTCCGGCCGCTTCGCACCCTGACCGCTCGAGAACCCGCTGGGAGCACAGCCGTGGCGCGCGTGGCCGTCGATGTCGTCATCAAGCCCGAGATCCTGGACCCGCAGGGCAAGGCCATCCTGGCCGCGCTGGCGCGGACCGGTCAGCCGGGGGTGAGTTCGGTGCGCCAGGGCAAGCACTTCGATCTCGAGGTCGACGACTCGGTCAGCGACGCCGACCTGGAGGAGATCGCCGGGACGCTGCTGGCGAACCCGGTGATCGAGACCTGGACGGTGACCAGGCTGGCGCCGGAAACCGTCGGCACCGTCGGAACGGTCGGCACAGTCGGCACAGTCGGGGATGCGCGGTGACGCAGGCTGACGCGCTGGTGCCGGCAACGGCCGCGCGGATCGGTGTCATCACCTTCCCGGGGACCCTGGACGACGTCGACGCGGCCCGTGCGGTCCGCTACGCGGGCGCCGAGTCGGTGTCGCTCTGGCACGCCGACGAGGACCTTGCCGGTGTCGACGCCGTCGTGGTCCCTGGTGGCTTCTCCTACGGCGACTACCTGCGGGCCGGCGCGATCGCCGCGCAGGCGCCGATCATGCGAGCGGTGATCGACGCCGCCCGCCGTGGCCTGCCGGTGCTCGGCATCTGCAACGGATTCCAGATCCTCTGCGAGGCCGGACTGCTGCCCGGGGCGCTGGTGCGCAACGCCGGCCTGCGGTTCATCTGCCGCGACCAGTGGCTGCGGGTGGAGAATACCGACTCGGTGTGGACCTCCCGGTTCGAGCCCGGCGCGGAGATCCTCGTCCCGATGAAGAACGCCGAGGGCCGCTTTGTCGCGGCGGAATCGGTGCTCGACGAACTCGAGGGTGCGGGCCGGGTGCTGTTCCGCTACGTCGGTGACGGGCCCGCCCAGGGCAATCCGAATGGTGCGCTGCGGGACATCGCCGGTATCTGCTCGGCGGACGGCAGAGTGGCCGGCCTGATGCCGCATCCGGAACACGCCATCGACGCGTTGACCGGGCCGACCGACGACGGGCTGGGCCTGTTCGTCTCGGTCCAGGACTGGATCGGCACGGCGCTGACCGGGGCGGGAACCCGTGGCTGACATGACTGGTCGCTCACATCACACGGATCGCACAGATGTGATTGCCCACCCCAGCGCCGCCGACCTGCTGGACATCACCGATCCGATCGGTGCCGTCGACCTGGTCGACCAGGGTCCGCAGCTGGACACCGTTTCCCGGGCGGCGGCGACACCCGATGTGCCGCAACCGTTCCGCGAGCTCGGCCTGAAGGACGACGAGTACCTGCGGATCAAGGAGATACTCGGCCGCCGCCCCAGCGACGCCGAACTGGCCATGTACTCGGTGATGTGGTCCGAGCACTGCTCGTACAAGTCCTCCAAGGTGCATCTGGCGTATTTCGGGACGACCACCACAGAACAGATGCGCTCGAAGATGCTGGCCGGTATCGGCGAGAACGCCGGCGTGATCGATATCGGCGACGGCTGGGCGGTCACCTTCAAGATCGAGTCCCACAACCATCCCTCGTACGTCGAGCCGTACCAGGGTGCGGCCACCGGGGTCGGCGGGATCGTCCGCGACATCCTGGCCATGGGCGCCCGGCCGGTCGCCGTGATGGACCAGCTGCGGTTCGGGCCGGTCGACGCCGCCGACTCGCAGCGGGTGGTGCCCGGCGTCGTCGCCGGCGTGTCCGGCTACGGAAACTCCTTGGGGCTGCCCAACATCGGCGGAGAGGTGATCTTCGATCCGTCGTACGCGGGGAACCCGCTGGTGAACGCCGCGTGCATCGGCGTGCTGCGCAGCGAGGATCTGCACACCGCGCACGCCACCGGCGCCGGCAACAAGGTCATCCTCTACGGATCGCGCACCGGTCTGGACGGCATCGGCGGTGTGTCGGTGCTGGCCTCCGACACGTTCGCCGGCGACGGCGGTTCCGGTGGTCAGGGCGGTCAGGGTGGGCAGGGCGGCGCGCGCAAGAAGCTGCCGTCGGTCCAGGTCGGCGATCCGTTCGCGGAGAAGGTGCTGATCGAGTGCACCCTCGAGGTGTTCGCGGCCGGCCTGGTGGTCGGCATCCAGGACCTCGGTGGGGCCGGATTGTCCTGCGCCACATCGGAACTGGCCTCCGCGGGTAGCGGCGGGATGCACGTCGTGCTGGACGCCGTGCCGCTGCGCGCGGACGGCATGACGGCCGCGGAGATCCTGTCCAGCGAATCGCAGGAGCGGATGTGCGCGGTCGTCACCCCGGACAAGGTCGGCGATTTCCTCGCGGTCTGCGCCAAGTGGGAGGTGCAGGCCGACGTCATCGGCGAGGTCACCGACACCGGCCGGCTGATCATCGATTTTCACGGCGAGACCGTCGTCGATGTGCCGCCGCGGACCGTCGCCCACGAGGGCCCGGTGTACGAGCGCCCGGTCGCCCGTCCGGACTGGCAGGACGCGTTGCAGGCCAACAGCTCTGAGTCGCTCGCCCGCCCGGCGCCGGAGGAGTTGGGCGAGTTGATCCTGCGGATGATCGCCTCGCCCAACCTGTGCTCCCGATCCTGGGTGACCGACCAGTACGACCGGTATGTCCGCGGCAACACCGTTCTCGCCCAGCCCGCGGACGCCGGAATCATCCGGGTCACCGAGAACGACAGTGACACAACGCTTCCGGAACGCGGCCTGGCGATGGCCACCGACTGCAACGGCCGGTACACCCTGCTCGACCCTTATGCAGGTGCGCAGCTGGCGCTGGCCGAGGCGTACCGGAACGTGGTCACCACCGGCGCGGCGCCGGCCGCGGTGACCAACTGCCTGAACTTCGGCTCGCCTGAGGATCCCGCCGTGATGTGGCAGTTCTCCCAGGCGGTCCGCGGCCTCGCCGACGGCTGCGCCCAGCTCGGGATCCCCGTCACCGGCGGCAATGTCAGCCTCTACAACCAGACAGCAGGCACCAACATCCTGCCCACCCCGGTGGTCGGGGTGCTCGGCGTCATCGACGACGTGCGCCGCCGAACGATCACCGGCATCGGCCGGGACACCGGCGAAACCCTGTTGCTGCTCGGCGAAACCCGTGACGAGTTCGACGGTTCGGAGTGGTCGGCTGTCGAGCACGGGCACCTCGGCGGCGTCCCGCCGAAGGTCGACCTGGCCGGCGAGAAGCTGCTCGGTGACGTGCTGATCGCCGGCTCCCGGGACGGGATGATCTCCGCCGCGCACGACCTGTCCGAGGGTGGGCTGGCCCAGGCGCTGGTCGAGATGTGCCTGTCCGGGCAGACCGGTGCGCGGATCCTGTTGCCCGAGAACGCCGATCCGTTCGTGATGCTGTTCTCCGAGTCGACGGCCAGGGTGGTCGTCGCGGTGCCGCGCACCGAGGAACTCCGGTTCACCGAGATGTGCACGGTGCGTCGGCAACCGTGGGTGAGGATCGGCGTAGTGGACGCCGGCGATCACGGAACGCTCGACGAGCAGGCCCTTGATATCCAAGGGGTGGCCCGGCTGTCCCTGACTGAACTCCGAACCGCTTGGGAAGGAACGCTTCCCGCGCTGTTCGGGTGAAAGGCTGAGCGGATGGTCACGGAGCCCGTCGCACCGTGCCCCGGCTGTGGGCTCGTGGTGGGGCCGGCCGACGGACCCACCCACGCGTACCTCGGCGGCTCGCCCGGCTGCTGGGCGTTGTTCAACGAGTTGATGACGATCGGCCCGGGCGGCGGCGTCCCCGGGCAGCTCGCGGGCGACACGTACGCGGTGCAGCATCCCGGCCGGCGGGAGCGGCGGGCGATCCAGTCGGTCTGCCTGCACCTGATCAGCCTGTGCGCGGCGCTGGAACGGCACTGGCCGGCCGACAGGGCTCCTGCCTTGCTGCGGTCCGCAGTCGGGCACCCGACGTGGTGGCACCCCTTCGAGCTGACCCCGCCGCTGGGCACGATCACCGTGGCAGACGTGCTGGCGCACAAGGATCCTCAACAGGATCGGCACAGCCGCGGCGCGATGACCCGCGAGTGGGCCGACGATCTGTGGTCGCTCTACCGGTCGTACCACGTGGAGATCCGGGGGTGGCTCGACGGCGTCGTTGGGTGACCTTCGACCCGAAGAGCGCTGCACCTTCTCGGAGCCAGGATCAGTGGGGTCGGTGCGCCGTTCCGCCGTTCGACCGGCCCGAGGCGGCGCGGCGGGCCGGCACCGGTGTGCCCAGCACGTCCTGCGCGTTATCGGCGCTGCCGTCCCCGTCGGCGCCGTCCGGAGTTGGATCGTCGGCCGGCGCTGCTCCACGGACCGTGGAGGTCTGGTTGGCCACCGCGGAGACGACCTCTGGCTGCTCCACGAATTCGCGGAGGAACTTCTCCGACCCCGACACGTACGCCACGGACAGCCGTCCCATCACGTGCACGTCGCCGGGGTGTTCACCGGTGGTCCGGATCGCCCGGTCAACTGCGCGCGTGGTCTGTTCCTCGACGACCGCCGGGTCGGGCGCGGTGCCAGCGGTGCGACGGAGGGTGACGACTGCCGTCACCGGATCCCCGGAGCCTGCCGCGTCGTCCAACTGGCGCAGCAATTCGGGGTCGATCTGTCCGAGCGCCATCGGGAACCTCCTCGCTCCGGCCCGGCCATGCTAACGCGCCGGGTTCCCAGTGGTGAACGGCCAGCCCTGCATGCGCTCGGCCCGCAGCACCCACCCCGGCGGGCGCGGTCATAGACGGCCGGTGGGAGCACGGTTGTGGGCTCGGGGAGGTTCAGGCGGCGAGCGCCGTGAGCGCCCGGCCGGCATGGACCGCCCCACGGTTCGCCCGCTCCCTTTCCATCGAACCGCGCTGCGCGGAGGTGAAGATGGCCCGCTCCACCTGCGCAATCGAGGCCTGTGGGCGCGCCTGCATCAGCAGGGCGGCCAGGCCGGCGACGTGCGGGGTGGCCATCGACGACCCGGAGAGCGTCCGCCAGCCGCCGCCCCGCTTGGCGGAGATCACCTCGACGCCGGGGGCCACCAGATCGGGCGTCAGCGGCTGGGTCCGGCGCTTGAACCGCTGGCTGGAGGAGAAATCCGCCACCTCGCCGGCGGCATTGCAGGCGCCAACCGACAGCGCGTTCGGGTAGTTCCCCGGTGATCGACTGGTGCCGGGTCCCTCGTTGCCGACCGCCATCACCGGCAGCACGCCGCTGTCCCGCAGGATCTGCACGATGTCCAGGAAATCGGCGACCAGGCCGCGGATGCCAAGAGACATCGACAGCACGCGAACGCCGAGCCCGACGGCCCAGTCCATTCCGCCGAGGATCCGGGCGATCGCGTCGCCGCCCTCGATGACCATGGCCGCGCACAGCTCCGCGCCCGGAGCGACGCCGACGTGGTGGCCGTCGACCGCCCGCCCGGCGATGGTGGCCGCGGTGTGGGTGCCGTGCCCGTCCCGCAGATCGGAATCCGATGCCGTTGCCCCGGCGATGATCCGGCCCGTGAGGTCGAATTCGGCGAACTCGGTGACCGCGCCGGCGAGCGCCGGATGCCCGGCGTCAACCCCGGTGTCCAGGTGCGCGATCTTGACGCCCGCACCCGTCAGCCCCTGCGCCCACAGATCGGGGACCGCCATCGCGTCCAAGCCCCAGGTGTGCTCGGCGGGCAGCCCGGTGTCCGACGCGGCGACGGGGCGTATCAGGCTGAAAGGGTTGGCGGGCTGGACTTTTCGCACCGCGGGGTCGGCCTTCAGGGTGGCCAGCCCCGCCGGGTCGACGGTGCCGTAGACGACGCCGAGGTTCGGGTAGACCCGGGCCCTGGCGGGGTGCGGCTGCTGAACGCCGGCCCGTCTGGCCGCGAGCAGCGAGGCACCACCCAGCGGCGAACCCGGTTCCGCCGAGAAGTGCGGCGTCAATCCGTTCGCGTCGCTCTTGCGGTCGGTGTGCAGCACGGCGATGACCGGTGCAAATCCGATCGCCGACATGGTTTGCGCGATGGTCGTCATGGTCGCCCCCCTCGGATCCGGGTCTTTTCAGGCTCCGTCGTGGCCGCTCGCCCGGGTCAACCCCACCAGACCAGCACGACAGCGAGTGCGGCGTACGCCGCCGCAATCAGGAGCCGGCGACGACCTGCGGTGATGCGATCCGCCAAGGCCAGTGCGGTCACCGCGGCCATCACCAGCAGGCTCGCCGGCAGCTGATCCGCGGCCAGCATGGCCAGCATCGGCAGCGCGCAGAACCGAACGTCGCGGCCGGCGGTCAGCACACCGAACCGCGCGCAATCCACGTCCGCCTCGGATCCGGTGGCCCGCAGTCGCATGCCACGATCGCAGCGTTTCACCTGCTCCGGCCGCGTCGGGTCGAGTTGGGCGAGCGCGCACACGCCCAGCAGCACGGCGGTCCCCGTCGATGCCGAACCCAGCCAGGTCGTGCACGCCGTCGCGACCGCATCCAGGCACAGTGCGATCACCGTCCAGGTCACCAGGAATGCAGCCAGAAAGATCGTCACGGCGCGGCCGGCCCGCCACCACAGGCTGGTGAACGCCGTCGTGCGCACGCCGGACAGTGCAAACGGGGCCATCATGGCCACCGTCATGACGGCGGTATGAGCGATTCCCGCCAGGGTGAACAGGCTCCCGTGCCCGCCGCCGGCATGGCCTGACACTGCAAGGCCGGACACTGCAGGGTCGGACACTGGTTGGACCAACACCGCCGGGTGGGCCACCACCAGCGCCGCCCAGGCCACCACGGACGCGACGATCGGCAGCGTTCCGGGGTGCCTGGCCACCAGCGTGGGTCGGCGCCGGCGCGGCACGGTCGGGCCGGCGGCACCGACGCGGCCGAGAAGCGACACCAGCGACTCCCTCGTCCCTGCGTCAAGCGCACTGTCCGGGCCGGTGACCAGGATCTTGGCGGACCCGGCCGCGATCCGGACTAACCCTGGTAGAGGTTGAACGTACCCACTCTGACCGGGGCGGGCGCGTCGGCGGTCAGACCTTCCGGCTCGTCGTCGGGCGTCACGGGCAGCAGCGTCACCCGCAGGGTGTCCGCCGTCCAGCTGCCGCCGGCCCTGAGGCGGTTGACGACATCGGTGACGTCGAAGCTGTACCGCATGCCGTGCGGTTCCTTGCGGGTGGCGGCGGCCGTCGCCGGATCGGTGTCCTCGATGCCGAAGAATGAGATCAATCCGGCCAGGTGGTCGGCGCGATCCAGGTCGGCGGCGCTGCTGGCGTCGTCGGCGTTGGTAGCGGTGTCCTCGGGGGAGCCGGGGGAGCCGGGGAGGTTGAGGTAGACCCCGAACACCACGCCGGGGTTGCGCGTGCCTTCGATGTCGGTGACGTTCAGGTACATCCGCGGCACCGCGGTCGCCCGCGCGGCGAGACCCTCGGGCACCGCCGTCACGGCCAGGGTTGTGGTGGCGCCGTGCCGGTCGACCTCGACCGGTCTGTCGTTGGTGCCGATCAACAGGGGCTGGGTCTGTTCGGGCACGCTGCGCGCCTCCCTGGCCGCCAGGCCGGCCCGCACCGGAAGCGACTCGTAGGTGTAGTCGAGTTGGCTCACCGTGTCCAGCACGTCGCGGGGCGTCATCCGCACCGCGGCGCCGGTCGCGTCGCGCAATGGAAAAGCGTGGTCCAGCCACGCCTTTCCGGCCGGGTTGACTCCACCGCCGATGTTCCAGACCTCCCACAGCCGATCGATGTTGGTGTGGTGCAGCCAGAAGATCGGATCGGACGCCGCGGTGTTGGGGTCGGTCATCAGGCCGCCGTTGCCGCCCACCTGGACGTGTACGGGTCCGTGCGGCTGCGCCTCCAGCTGACCGAAGGCAGGCCCCTGGTGGGCGAATCCGGTCTGCGGGCCGCCGAACCCGACGGAAGCGCCCTGAGCCGCCGAGGTGAACTGCGGGTCGGCGAGCGCCCGCTCGGTGCTGGTGACCGCGTCCGGCAGCGCAACGCCGTCGTTCACCGACTTCCGTCGCTCGGGCACGAAGAGCGGGTTCGGCGTGTGGTCGGGCAGGGTGCCGATGCGAAAGGCGGGCGGCAACGCGTTGCCGGGCGACCCGCTGCTGTAGTCCCAGAAGGGCAGCGCCCAGGAATCCCGGTCGGCCGCGGGTAACAGGGACCGCAGGATGTTCTCGAACTGGAAGAGGTACATCCGGTGCCACGGCAGGAAGTACCAGGTGGCGTGCTGGCACTGGTTCCACCTGGCACCGCTGGGTTTGCTCGTCAGGTAGGTCCCGTGGATGGCGGACTGGTAGGCCCAGCTCCGCGGATCGGCGACGGGTAGTTGCTGCATGGCGCGCACGCCGAGCGCGTATCCCAGAGTGGTCGGATGCCAGGGGTTCTGCGGGGTACCCAGGTTCCAGATGTTGTGCCTGACCCACGTCATGGTCGCCTCCCGTGTCGACGAGCGCGTCGATCACCAGCGCAGATTGACTTCACAACTATCACTTCGCAGCGGCCGGGGCATCCGAAATGGCCCTGGATGCACCCTTTCGGTGGAGCGACGGTTGGGCAGGATGGGCTCTACGCCCCGGCCCGCGGGCCGCCGCGCTGTCCTGCGCGTGGCCCCGCACTGACGAACTCAGCACCATCCCGACGCCGGCCGCGGCGAGCCGGTGCCACCGTCGCCAGTGCCTGAGCATGGCGTGACCGCCGCCCTCGATCGCCGTGAAGGTGATCACCGCGCCCGCGGCCGTCGCCGCGGCCAGCCAAGCCCGGGTGCTCGGCTCCGGAATCATCCGGTCCGCGCTGCCATGCACGATCGCCAGCGGGACCCCGTTGAGCCGGTCTACGGGATCGCCCGGTTCCGCCCACGGCGCCAACCCGACCGCGCCCGCGACCCCGTCCGCACCGGCGAGATGCAGCGCCACCCGCCCGCCGAGGGAGTGACCCACCAGCACCACCGGCACTCCGGGCCGCCGGCCCTCGATCAACTCCAGCGCCCATCGGGCGTCGGCCAGCACCCCGGCCCCGTCACCGTTCCAGCCGCGCACCGAGAACCGCAGCCGGTACACCGCGACGTCCGGCACCTGACGGGCCACGGCCCAGGCGACCGGGACCAGCCGGAGCACCGCCAAGCTCAGCGGCGCGACCCTCATCTGCGAATCGGACGCGCCGCCGTGCAGGACCAGCACTGCCGCGGTCGGATGTTCGGGAGTGCTGGTTGCCGTGAGTCGAGCGCCCCGTGGGCTGGTCGCGTGGTGTCGGGAGGTCACACTCCGAGTATCCGTAACCGGCGGGCCGGCGGATTGGTCCGCGGGTGCTCGACCCGATGCGCCCGCTGCCAGGGCGCGGCCGCAGGCCCGGAGGCCCGGAGGTCCGGAGGCATCGCCGACCCGTTCGCCCGCGCTGGCGGCCGCTGTCCTGGGATCCCCTGGAAGGCTGCCACGACCCGGACGTGGCGATCCGCCGCGCGTCCGCGCTGGTCGGGGCCCGCCCGATGGGCGGGCCCCGCAACGGGGACTCTCTTCTCCGGAGCCGCCGGCAGCGTCCTGCGGTGCTGGCTGATGGCCGCCGCGCTCGCGGCGTACCCGGTCACCGAGCTGGCACGTTACCGCGACATCGCCTCAGACCTCAGAACCCGCATCGCTGCCGGTGAGTTCCCCGGCGACCAACTGCCGCCGATCACGGCGCTGATGGCGCACTACAAGGTGCCGGGCCTGAACACGATCCGGCAGGCCCAGCAGCTGCTGGTCGACGACGGCCTGGTCGAAACCCGGCAAGGCGTCGGATCATTCGTGTTGCGCGCCGAACCGGTCCCGCGGCCGGTCGACGTTCTCGCCGAGCTGCGCACCGCGCGCAGCGCCCTCAAGCGTGCGATCACCGCGCTGGAGGTCCCACCCGACAGCAGTCTCCCCGCGTCATGGCCTTAACCCTCGTCAGTCCTACCGGAGGCACACGATGACCCCGAAGCCGACCTGGGTCGACGGCCGCGTCGATGCCCTGCTCGCCGCGCTGCACGACCTCGGCATGTCCGCGTCACGCGCCGCCGCCACCGAGCTCGTCCACGAACGCGTCCAGGGGGTGTCCTCCCAGATGGGCATCTCCCCCGCCGCCGCGCGACGCTACCTCACCGACGACGCGCTCGCCGACCTCGCCCGCACCTTGGTCATCTCGTTGGCGGACGAAACGCCCGGCGCCGACGTCACCGAATCGGCCCGCACCGCCGCAATACCGCTACCGACCCTCGGCCGCTGCGTCGCCGGCCTCGCCGAAGCAATCCAGATTCGGCTCCGCGAACGCGACGACATCGAGCACCTGCGCACCACCGTCGCCCAGCTCGCCCAGGCGTTGTCCGCCATCGGCCAGGTCACCTCCGATCACACACCAGACCCGACAGGTCGCGCCGCAGCCGCGGTGGTGATGATGCCGCCGGGACTGGTCAACCGTGCCG